>NZ_JBFUMG010000389.1:0-4355 GCF_054049495.1 Phyllobacterium sp. P5_D12
AGATTGAGCACCACAATTCCTGAATGCAAAACCATGAGGCGGCGATGGACAATTAGCATTTACTTTCGCGATTTGAAATCAGGGTCGGCAATGCCTTGCGGGAGGTTCTTCGTCCCGCAAGGCAATTTTTAGAAAAGGCCTTTTAAGCAACCGCTTTCATCACTGGTCCGATATCCACTGTGGGAAAGCGGGGGCAAGTTCCCGGTTCAAATAATTTCTATCTCAGGAAACGGGAAAATGAACTTTCCGCCATCAGCCAGATATTCGCGCTCTCTCCTGAGAATTCCATCTTTGAAGTGCCACGGAAGAACCAGGAAATAATCAGGTCGCATCGCGCGCGCTTCATCTTCCGAAACAATCGGAATATGCGTTCCTGGCGTGAACCGTCCAAATTTTTCTGGATTCACCTCGGCAATTGCTGGAATCTCAGCCGGGGTCAGCCCGCAGAACTGGAGCACGACATTTCCCTTGGTCGATGCACCATATCCGAGCACTTTTTTCCCATCGCCAACCAGCGTGCGTATCAGATTGGATAGATCTGTTTTGTGCCTGAAGACACGCTCCTCAAAATCGCGAAACGGCTTTGGCGTACCCAAACCCATGCGATCTTCCTGATCCAAAAGCCAATTGATGACCGGCAGGTTCGCAGCGGGGGAACTGCTCTTTTTATGCGTGGCGGTAACAGCAAAGCTGCCGCCGTTGATATTATTCATAACAACGTCGACTATTTTCAGATCGGCTGCATCCAATATTTTGGCTACAACACCCAGAGAATAATATTCGATATGCTCGTGGCAAATCGTGTCGTAAGAATTCATTCTAAGCATGGATGGCATGTAGCTTTGTTCAAAGTGCCAGACGCCGTCCGGCGCCAAAATCTCGGCGACTTCCTGAGCGAAAGCAATCGGATTCTCGAGGTCGTAGAACATCGCAATCGATGTGACGATTTTGGCCGGTTTGGCACTTGCCGAGCGGAAGGCTTTTGCTGAAAAGAATTCCGGAACGAGCTTCACTTCTTCTGGATAGTAGCTCGAGAATTTCTTACCCGTCGGGTCGATACCAATACGCGAGAGTCCAGCTGTGGAATAGGCTTTCAATGTCGTGCAATCATTGCTGCCAATGTCGAGCACTACGTCGCCGGCTTTGGGACTTGCCAGTCTCTCCAGATAGCGAACCTTATGAGTCAGATGATCCACCATCGATTGGTTCAGGCCTGACCGGTAACCATAGTTGTCGCCGTACATCTCTGAAGGGTCGTATGAATGTTTCAGCTGCAAAAGTCCGCTGGAGGCAGACCAAACCAATTCCAGAGGGCCACTGGTGACTGGCTCATCTGGTGCCTTCGGAAACACTCCCGTTAGCGCCTGCATACCGAGATTGAGCACTGACACCAAATCTTCTTTATGACCAACGCGGCATTCGTTGATAGCCTGGTAACTCACCTGAGCCATGACGATGTTATCCTTTCTTATTGAGCGCTATACGCCGTTCCATGAGCGATTTAGGCTCACCAATGTCTCCAACCGAGCCCTACATTAGTTCTTTGAGGGTATAAAGACCTCGCAGAGTCGATCTCGAAATTTTTCATACGCAAAATTTTCAAGCGCAAAATCACGTACCGTTGCTTGTTTCTCGATCACGCCTGGCCTGTTATCCAGAATATTTATAATGCGACTAACATATCCGTCGATGTCGCCAGTCTTTTGAAGATCAAGCGCATCGGCGATGTCTCCAAGTTCCGCGACGACAAGAGGCATGTCACTCGCCACCACAGGCACTCGGAGATTTAGTGCCTCTGTGATCTGCGTCGGGAAATTTCCTTCCATCTCCGAGGTAAAAAGCAAGCAAAGTGATTTGTTGTAGACCGCCTCTAGCTGGCTATCTGAAAGCTCTTCAAGGATGGTTATGTAGCGCATTGCAGCCTTGCTAATGGTGGCTGGCGACAAATGGGTAGTCATAACGCCATGAAAACGCTCTGAGCGACCCATTCCTTTCAGCTGCTTGTTTGCCTTTTCGATCGTGGCAACAAAATCCTTGAGGCGTTTGGAAGGGCGATTGCGCGTGGGATAGAAAACGAAATGCTCTGGCAGCAGTGATTCCACCGCGTCAGTCGTATGCTCTTGATCATGCGACGCCTCATGAAGGAACGGCAGCGGAATGTGAACGATCTTCTCTGCAGCGATGTTCAAGCCGGTTCTCGGCAGATACTCTTTGGTAAAAGCAGAGTTTGTTACCACCCGCTCTGCCATGGTCGAAAGCTGACGGCCAATTTCTTCGTTTTCACGGGAAGAGCCCATCTCAAGGGAACCCTGATAGAAATGGGGCAAGTAGTCCGGTAAATACAGAGTAACTTTCTTATCCTTTAACGCCCGCAACTCAGGGAACATACAATAGTGAGGGATCAATACATCGGATATTGTGTCATCAGCGTTCAATCTATCAACATATCCAACTGCTATCGGTCGTATAGGCGTAAGCCCGCTCGTTTTCAATTTCGCCTTTAATCGAAGACCTACTTTAGCGATTACCACGGTAAAATAGGTCACTAGAGATTTCATCAGACTAAGATAGGCGCCACTCTTCAGCAAACTCTTGAATCGCTTGTGGTAAGCTAAAATCGGAAGTGTTTTGGCTTTATGAAGAATTGTGTTGGATAGCTGCTTTTCGAGCCCACTGGCGCCGCTATCCTCCACGGCATCAATATTCAAGATTTGCAGTCTCGCTACATCTTCCACGCCAGACACAAGGAAGCCGTATACTCGGGCAACATCTTGCTCACGGCTTGTTACGATCACCGTGAATTTCTCGTCTGCCAAGGCCCGCACAAACTGACGAATCACCCGGGCAATGCCTTCGGAACAATGATACTTACCATCACGTCGGACGATCAAGGGGCCGAAACCATGGAAAGGAATAAGGATCTGCCGCCCCTCCCCATCCACGCGCTTCGATGTCATTGTAGAAACCATCGTTTATATGTTTCAGAGCATGCCAAAGAATGACATCTCAAAATTCTGTGCCCAGCAAATCAAAGTCATGGAAGAAGGCCAGGCTATTCATATGCCTTTTCCGCACGCTATTTCGCTGAACATGCGCCATCGTGATGATCCCACTGATTGATGCGCATCTTGCTAGCATACCTCAAAGCTCTCCAAAAAAATGACGGTTCTCGTCGATCAGCCAAGGACGGTTAAAAAACATAACCGCCCTGGACCGAAGATTTATCAAAACGAATATTTGATACCCACTCTCTTGCCAGCAGGCTATACACCGAAGCGGAGAAAGCCGTCAATGCGACGGATTTTGAACATAACCTGCACGCGTTCCGCAACAATTGCAGACCTCGTTCGGCAACTGTGCGCCGCTGCTTTTACGGTCTCGTGGCCAGAAAGGAGGAAATTTCGTCGATGCGCTTCTGGACTTCTGCCCCTACCGCACCCAGGCCGTACCGCTCCGTTACTAGCGCCTTGCCGGAAGCAGATTTGCGTTGGCGGGCATCAGCATCTGCGAACGCTTGTCTAAATGCCTCGACCGCCGCCTCGACGTCGGGTTCCGCCCAGACTTGATCCTTTGACCACACGTATTCGTTAGGTTTGACAGTCGTCAGCTTAAAACCAACAGGAAAGCCGGTTTCCTGGGAAAGAAAGTCGGTGCTCCCCGAGTAGTCCGTTCCTATCACGATGTTGCCGAAGCTCATCGCTTCCACCATACCAAGCCCAAAACCTTCTGCGCGGTGAAGGGAGACGTAACAATCGCAAGCGCGGATCAAACCTAATACCTCGTTCCGGGACATGGTTCTGTCTATAATTGTAATTCTTGTATCCGCTTCCGCAGCGACGCGAATTTTCTCTTTTATCTCAGGATGATGCGTCTCAGCGCCTGTAGATTTTATTATTAGACCAACATTTTCAGTCTGATCAGGAAAAGCCGTCTGGAATGCTTCAAGGACGCCTAGCGGGTTCTTTCGATAGGGGGACGAGTAGTAATCGAATGAGAAGAGGAAATAGAATCGCGTATCTTGTAGTTCCAGTGCCACGCGATCGGGATAATCGGCGCGCTCGACAACCACACAAGGCGGAATGATAGTAATTTTTCCTGAGAAAATGTCCCTGAAAGCATCGCAGACAAATTGATTTGGTGCCCAAATTTCATCAATTCCACGCAACATCGGTGCCCATTCCTGAGGAGCCTTGGGAAGCTCCCAATATGTTCTTAGAATATTGTAACTGCCAGCCGTGTGTCGCGGATCTATTGATCTGAACACAGTGGGGACCTGATCTGCCGCGACCTCAATGACGTTGATGTCGTACCGATGTTGCCGATCGTATCGTTCGGGCATGAAATCGCCAATAATA
>NZ_JBFUMG010000390.1:0-4291 GCF_054049495.1 Phyllobacterium sp. P5_D12
CCTCCTCCCTTCGCCTCGTTCTGCAATTCGCCGGTGCGCAGGGCCTCTGTCAAGGATCCCCAGAAGCCATAGAGCCGGGCATTTGCCATCTCCAGGATACCGCCGATATAGGATGGCTTGGCTCGATCGAGAAAGATCTCCGTGTCTGCGGTGTTGCTATAGATGCCGTTTTCGCGCTCCAGCAACTTGAGAGCCACCAACGCATCGAGAAAGTCTCGGGCTGATCGCTGATGCAGCGCAAGTTTACTTTGAAGCGTCGGCAGGTCGGCCGGCGCATTCGCCAAAGTGCTAAATACGCCTAGTTCGACAGCACTCAGGAGCGTTTTGGATGCCCAAAAGCTCATACCAACCTGCATGATATGTTCCGGTGTTGCTGTGCTCACGACTTGATCCTCCAATTGGCTGTCACCTGGTACACCAGGTGGTGGCGGGGTGCCGCTACGGTGTCATTTCAACAGCGGTAAAGCAATTACCGTCATAGGATTCGGCGCGGCAACGGCGAAACTGAGCGAAAGGTTCGCATGGCTGTCGCCGCAACCCCGTTTGCCCTCAGCAGTTATTAATCGTTCGTTTCTATGATCATTCAAATGCAGAAATGCGTTTCAACGGGTTTTTGCCGGATCTGTGTCAGTGTCCACCACGAAGGGTTGAATAGCGACGCTATAGAGGACTGCTGAGATGTTCTTTCTGATCAGGTTTGCGATCAAGTTCTGCTTCTGGATGTTGCTGATCTCCTTGTTCATTCCCGTGAACTCGAAAGATCAGCCGCAGGGAGGTGTCCAGCCCGGCCCGATCGAGGCGTTACTGGCTGCGCAGGAGACGATCAGCGATCTCAGCGATTTCTGCACCCGCAAGCCACAGGCGTGCGAAACGGGCAAGGCCGCACTCTCCAATGCCGGCGTCCGCGCAGGCGAGGTCGCGAAGGTCGGCTATGAGTATCTCGATGCGCGCATGGGCGAGAATTCGAAGAAACCCGGCACGCAAAACGCCGAGACGGAATCCGGCCAGGGAGATGCCATAAAGGCGAAACTGCGTGAAATGGCCTTGCGCGAAATTCTCGATGCCGCCACCCGCCAGCGCGAACAGGCGAACGAGGTCGACGACAAGACCCAGACCGGCACCGTCTCCCGCAAGTAACCCCGGTTTTTTTGATTAAAACGGTGACGTTAGCCTTCCAAATCACTATATATGCCTGAAAGGGAAGTGATGCATGGCACAGACAATTGACGATATTTTTGCTGATTTCGACTTTCTCGATGACTGGGAAGACCGCTATCGCTATGTCATTGACCTCGGCCGCGACTTGAAGCCTTACCMGGAAGAGGCGCGGGATGCCGCTCACAAGGTCAGGGGCTGCGTTAGCCAGGTGTGGCTGAAGAGCACGCTTAACAGTGACACCGATCCTGTCATCGAGTTCGTCGGCGATTCCGACGCGCATATCGTGCGCGGTCTCGTCGCCATCATGATGGTGCTCTATTCCGGTAAACGCGCTTCCGAGATCATGGCGATCAACCCCGAAGCCATATTGAAGAAACTCGGCCTCGACGAACATCTGACGCCGCAGCGCTCCAACGGCCTGCGCGCCATGATCGGTCGTATCCGCGGCGAAGCCCAGAATGCGCTCGCCCCCGCCGAGGTCACGCAACACTAGTTTCGAACCTCTGGCCGGTAATCCTCCGTGCCCCAGTGAATAATCCGCATTTTTCTTCGTGCAAGCGCCGGCGGATGATAGTGCCGGTCGAGTACCGCCAGAGCAGTCTTCAGGATCAGTTTTGCCGATCGCACCGGCCATTGCCGTTCGCGCTCAACAGTCTCCAGCCCTTTCAAAAAGCAGCAAACGTCGATCAGCGCGCCGGACAGTTCAGGTCCGACCGCCTCCAACGGCCGCTCGACACGCTGACGCGCCGCGAGTGCCGCATCGGTGATCTCCAGCACACCATTGGCGCGTGAACCGGACCCGGTTACATCCCAGTTGACGCCGATCGAGGGCACGAGATTGCCAAGCGTAAAATCCGATCGCAGCCGCTCGCCCGCCTTGAACGCCTCATCGTCGATCAGCGGCAGGCCCTTTGTATCCTTGCGATTGCGCAGCATCGCCAGCGGCGACTCCGCGTCATTGCTGCGCACCCGCATTGACCCGCTCTCATCGGCAATGGCAATTGTCACATCGCTCCGATGCTGCCCGGCGTAAGGGTCGTTTGTGCATTCGAGACGGCGAAGCCTGCTGCGCCCCGCATCGCTGATCGATATCTTGCCTTTGCTCAAAGCCCCGAGACCTTGGCTCAGCGCGAACTTCACAACGTTTGGTGTCGCGGAAATCGTGCCATGGGCGCTGCTTTCCAGCACCAGCTTGTCAAAACTTTGCGTCTCGACGATTTCGGCGGCGCCTTTGGCAATAAAACGCTGCAGCCGAGCAATCTCCTTGTTGGCCGGCTCCATCATGCGCGCAGCCTCCCGCTTTCCACATATGCTACCCGAATGATATTTTCGATCGTCTGGATGATCCGGTCGAATTCCAGATCCTCGCGCATGTCTTCGACCAGATGGCAGGCATGATTGACCGTGCTGCGATCGCGGCCGAAGGCGCGCCCCACCTCGCTCATGGTCAGTGCCAGTGTGACATGCGCCACATACATGCCGACCTGCCGCACCCTTGCCACTGAACGTTCGCAGCGGGAATGAGAACGCAGATCCCGGCCGCTCACATTGAAAAAAGCCGACAGAATATCAAGGACTCCGTCGCATAGCTGAAAAAGGCGCTCATCGACCGGCGCTTCCTCATCGACGACCATCAGCGCAGGCCGCTTGAAACGGCATCGTCTCGGCTTCAGCTGTCGGTGATAGCCCGGGCTTCGGCTCCGGAGCGGATCAGACGGGGCAAACTCGAAGACATTCTCACTCCGCTTTGATTATAGGAATATCTTCTTATATCGAAGCGGACAAGGGCGTGGATAAGTTTTCCCGCGCCCTCTTGTTAACCACCGGTTATCAATAGCTTTTTTGTTTTACTATCGATTTTTATAGGACTCTTATCCTGCATCGTCGGTGTCTGGCCATACTGCATCTATCCCTCAACAAGGAATGGACGCATGTGGGCAATCGATTGGACCAAACAACGGAGCGCGTTTATCGCGGCAAAGGACAAGCATGCCAGCGAGGCGCGGCAGCGCCTGGCTTTGCAGATATTCTGCAACGCCGATCTGGATGGATTGATCGCGCAGGATGATGAGTCAAAGTCTCAAATGTGCAGGCGGCTGAAGCGCCTGATCGAGCGTGAGCGCCTCAAAGGCGTTAAAGGCCACTGGAGTTACGATCTCAATCGCCACATTGGATTGAAGCAGGCGCTCGATACATTGAAGTCATCGATGCGGGAAGACGCAGTCAGTCAATGATCGTCACCGGAGATGATACCCGCAAACGCGAAACGGCGCCTCTCGGCGCCGCTTCGTCGTTATATCATGGACCTGCTAAGCGGTCTCTTGCGCTTGCACCCAAGATGCCGGACCACCGGAAACGCGTAAAACCCGCGCGTCAGATGTGCATCAGGGTTGGCAGAGGTCTTTAAGCGGCCTTCTTGCGCTTGCGACCCAGGCCCATATTCTTTGCCAGGCGCGAACGGGCTGCTGCATAATTCGGAGCGACCATCGGATAGGAAGGATCGAGGTCCCACTTCTCACGATACTGTTCAGGGGTCAGGTTGTAGTGCGTCATCAGATGGCGCTTCAACGACTTGAACTTTTTGCCGTCTTCGAGGCAGACAATAAAATCATCCGCGACAGACTTTTTCGGATTGATGGCTGGCTTGGGTTTTTCCTGGATGGCAGTTACGGCTTCCAGACCACCGCCAACCCGGCCAAGGGCTGCATGAACATCAGAGATGAGACCGGGCAGATCGCCGGCCGGCACTGAGTTGTTGCTCACATAAGCAGCAACCAATTCCGCTGTGAGTTCCAGCAGCACGTCACTACCAGTTGTGTTTGAATTGTCGAACGTGGTCATCTAAGTCCAATTCCTTCGTCTAATTTGAAATCTGGATAGGTAGATTAAAATCACCAATATAAAGTCGATAACAGGCGAAGTCTCCTACGCCATTGGTAACAATCTATTMCGGATTTCGTTGAAAATGTCAAATCAATACTTTGCCTACGAAAGAAATATTTCAAATAATCCCCAAGGTAGAGATTAACCGTAAGCAGTAGGAGATAGACCCAAGAAAGCCGGAACCTGAATGCCCACGCAGTAACAAAAATGCGTATGCAAAAGGATTTGCGCCATACCACTAAGACAAAAA
>NZ_JBFUMG010000391.1:0-4291 GCF_054049495.1 Phyllobacterium sp. P5_D12
CAATATTGATGTCCACAGCACCAACATGCTAGCAAGGCCGATGACATAGTAATTCGGTGCTTTTTCCATATCGGCGTTATAACGCGTGCCCCTTGTCAATCTATTAAATTGAAACTTCAAAATTGATACAACCGAGCAGCCGGAAAAAATATTCGGGCGGAGCTGTCGGGACAGTCATACCCGGCTCGTCCTTGGTGAAATCTTGAACCATTTCAACCATTGGAGGACGACATTATGGAATTCACTTCACAGACAGCAACTGTCTCAAACAAAGCAGTTTGGGCTGGTCGCGTTCTCAGCGGCCTCGTCATCTTGTTCATGCTCTTCGACGGCATCATAAAACTGGTACCGCTGGACATCGTCATGCAAACCAATGCTCAACTGGGATATCCGGACAGCGTCAGTCTTGCGCGAGGTCTGGGAGTTCTCGGCCTCGCCTGCACAGCGCTTTACGCATTTCCGCGAACTTCGGTTCTCGGCGCAATCCTTTTGACGGGCTACCTTGGCGGAGCCATCGCCACACAACTGCGTGTCGGCAGCCCCATCTTTAGTCATCTGTTGTTTGGCGTCTATCTCGGTCTGATGGTCTGGGGCGGCTTGTACCTGCGCGATGTTCGTGTCCGATCGCTGATTGGCTTCATCCGTTAGCCCAACGTCAAGAACCAAGATTGTTTGCTTCTGGGCTGATGCCAGAAGTCGTTTCTGCAATCCCTTTATAGCAACGCAAATACTTCACGCAACTTTAACTCAAATTTAAGTCAATCTACTTAGGGTTTAGCGAGCACAGTCAACATGATGGCAATCAAATGCGTGGAACTCACCACAGACAGCTTGAACCTCGGGACTTTCTGATACTTGCGATTCTATTTGTCTTGGTTCTCGGGGCATGCTGGCTGGTGGGTACAAGTTTCATGGATACGGCTAAGGCCGGGCATACTCCAAATGCCGGATTGGTAAGCGAAGCCCCTTGATCTGTGATGCCAGATAACGCAGGCATGTACCCCGCAGATGAAGATCACTGCGTGGTGACCATCGGACCAGACGAATCTTTCGGCGCAGTGAATGGCATGGTGAATACTTGCCCTGCGATACCTGCGGCGAGTCCCGACGAAAAAGTCAGCGGCGTACAACTGCTCAGCGCATCGATTGCCGATGCAATGAATTGCTGGCGAACCTTGTCGTCTCCGTCGATGGCGATGCTCGTTGGCCGCGGCTTGCCGATCAGCGTTCCATCACGTTTGAAGCTGAAGCTCAAGGTTACGGAGCCCGTGGTGTCGGACGGTGCTTGCCAGCACGTGTCTATAGCGCGCCCTACATCGTCCATCGTTTTCAGCGGTTCTGCTTTGGATTGAGTAGAAAGACAAATCAGAAGTGCGGTAGTGACTGCGAGAGGTTTGAAAACGTTCATTTCGTTACTCCTGCCCTTCAATGCCACAAGATCAGAATCAGTTGCAGTACGGAACATGATCGTGATCGACCGATATATTTTACCACTATATTTCTGCGATAAAATAGAATTCGACGTAAAAACGAAGGGTAGGGTAAATATTGACAGGCCGCACATTGAGCGCGACCTGCCGTTTTCTTATGATTATTGTAGCCCGTTGGCTTTCAGTATCTCAGGAGCATTTTCCTTGGTAATGGCTTGCGTATCCAGGACGATCTTCTTTTCCACTTTCTCGCCTGCAAGCACTTTTAGAGCCTGACGCAAACCTTCGGCCCCGGGGGTTGGGTAAAGGAATGTTGCGGCCAACTCTCCTTTGTTCACCCATTGAACGCCTTCGTTCGGTAGGCCATCCACGCCGATAAAGAGAATGTTCTTCTCGCGGCCGGCGTCCTTTGCGGCCAGGTAGGCGCCATAAGCCATGGGATCATTGTGACCGTAGACGAGCGTTATGTCTTCATGATTGCGCAGCGCAGTCGCCATGATGTTATAGGCCTGATCCTGCTTCCAGTCGCCTGACTGCTTGTCGAGAAGGTACTTGATCCCGGGCTCAACGTCGGTGTTCTTGTGAAAGCCATTACTGCGATCGTGGCTGGCTTGAGTGCCGAGCCCGCCCCAAATTTCGACGACTGTACCCTTGGCTTTGCCCTTGCCGCCAAGGAGTTCGACCGCATACTTACCCGCCGCTTCCCCGATGACGACATTATCGCCACCGATCCACTGGGTATACTTTTCTGTATCGACGTTGCGGTCCAGTACTATGACCGGAATTCCTGCATCCATAGCTTTCTCGACAACGCCTGTGAGACCTGCAGACTCCTTCGGAGAAATCAAAATCGCATCAACTTCCTGACGAATGAAGTTTTCAACGTCAGCGACCTGTTTTTCCGTCTTGTCCTGCCCGTCCGCAACGAGGAGTTCGACATGGGCGTGCTTCTTGGCCTCAGCCTCGAGGTCTTTGTTGAACTGGACGCGCCAAGGCTCGACGGTTGTCGTCTGGCTGAAGCCGATCACATACTTATCCTTCGCACCTGCGACGGACACGTTAAATGCGAGCGGCGCGATCAAGGCTGTCGCCATGGCCCATTTTGCAAATTGTCTGCGGTTAATGCTCATTTTTTCTCTCCCTTTGGGTTTAACTGCCGTGAGTTAGTCGCCCGGTTCTCGCGGATTCTTGATTTTATTTGGCCCGGATTTGTCGATCAGATCGCGCGCCCGGAGTTGCGACAGAAAGAACAACCATCCGCTGGAACGCCGCTCCTGGAGAAGAACAGCGATGATGATGATCGCGCCCTTCAGAACAAGCTGGGTGTTGCTGTCGATGTTGTTGAGTTGGAGGATATTGCTGAGAAACCCGAATATCAGTACACCAACGAGCGTGCCGATCATCGACCCTCGCCCGCCCATTAGGCTTGTACCGCCAATGACAACGGCCGCGATGGCATCGAGCTCAAGTCCCGTCCCGGCATCCGGCTTTCCCTGCCGATACTGCGCAACATAAAGAATACCGGCTAGGGCAGCCAGGTAACCCGATATGGMATAGACGGTGATCTTTACACGCCAGACAGGCACACCGGCCAAGCGGGCAGCTTCTTCGTTTCCTCCGATTGCGTACACATAGCGCCCAAATTTCGTGAATTTCAGGATTACCCAGAAAAGGACGATTATGCTGGCAAAGATGACACCCGGGACCGGGATGATCCCGAATATCAACGAGCGCAGCGCCTCGAAATCTTCCGTGGCATTGCTTCCCGTATAGACAGGCCAGACGGCAGTGTTTTGGCCGGCAGTCAATCGTGCGATTCCTAATCCGGCAACCATCATGGCCAAGGTGACTATGAAGGGTTGCAACCGGCCCCCGACGATAATCAATCCGTTGATAGTACCAAGCATGAAACCGACTGCTGGCACGACCAAGAGAACGAGGAGAACCCCTGCCTTCCCTTCCGAAGTCAATGCCACCCCAAATGCCAGGACAAGAGCAGCTGCTGCGGCAATGCCCAGCAGCAGTTTTGAGATGGCCGGCGGGTTCGTGCCTGCGTCGAGTGTAGCCCTTCGCTGCAACTTTGTTCCGAAGCTGAGAACGCCAAACACGACTAAAAACGCCAACAGAAATATCGCCGGGACACCTAGTAGATAAGCAGAAGACCAGCCTTCGTTGGTCAAGAGCATGGCGCAGACTACAGACCCCAAAGCCAGCACTGAGCCAACAGAAAGATCAATTCCCGCGATCAGAATAACCAGCGTCATCCCTACCGCGGTGATGCCGGTAACGGAGATTTGTCTGAATACGTCGGAAAGATTTCCGAACGACAAGAAGATGTTATGACCTTTTGATGAGACGGGCGAGGAAACAACACCAACCAAAAAGATCAATGCCAGTCCCCAATAAAGCTTTGTGGACTTGAGAACGCTCTTCAATCGTTCAGCGCTGTTTGATGATTGCATGATCTGCTCGCTTGTATTCGTCATGCAGCCTCTCCCGTGAGTGCATTCCCCAAGGGTGTCGCAAGCTCCATTACCCGTTCTTCTGAGAACTCATGGCTCTCAATTATGCCCGCCGCCCTGCCTTCGCGCATAACGAGAATCCGGTTTGAAAGCGCCAGCAGTTCCGGCAGTTCCGAACTGACCATCACGATGGCCACCCCTGACTGGGCAAGCTTTCTCAAAAGATCATAGATCTCGTCCTTCGCCCCAACATCGATCCCGCGCGTCGGCTCATCAAGCAAGACAACCCTTGGATTTGTTTCGAGCCATTTGCCAAGAACGATCTTTTGCTGATTTCCGCCACTCAGTTCATCGATCTGTTGATCCGGGCCTTGGCACCGAACGCGCATAGCCTTGATC
>NZ_JBFUMG010000392.1:0-4285 GCF_054049495.1 Phyllobacterium sp. P5_D12
GGGGTAGGGTTTTAAACCAAATGTGGAAAAGAAAAACCCCTTATTGCCGCCAAATTGCGGCGCACATTTCGGCCTTCACGTCAGTAATGCCGGGCGCCGGCGCTCATCGGGCTGCACTTGACCTTCCACACGCGCAAGTTTAATCGGTCGGCCTCCTAGGGTCACACTCACCAAAGAACTGACTCTCGTTCAAGGCGGAACCACCTGTTGAAACGACACCAATCTTTCTTGTTTCCAAGACCGGAAATTCCCTTTCCATACCGTCCTGACAGTCCAGCCGCGTTCCCGAACAGCCGAAGCCAGTCATTGCTCACGCGTTGGCGCAACTTCAATGTAAAGAAGCGTCATGACCCGGTTCAAATATTGTCTCTAAGGAAAGACGACACTCGGCCGCTGGGGCCGAAAGACATACCACTCATCTTTCTGACGCATAACAGCATTCAGTTTCTGCCGTCATTCCTCGCACATTACCGCAAATTGGGAATAACGCGATTTTTGTGCGTGGATGACCAATCGACAGATGGTACTCGAGAAAAACTGCTCGACGAACATGATGTCGATCTCTTTGGTTCGAATGTCCGGTATCGCCAGGCAAACGGCGGCAATTTTTGGCGTGAGGCTCTGGTCCGGATTTATGGAACCAAGCGCTGGTACATGAATGTCGATTGCGACGAGTATTTTATTTATGACGAGTGCGAGACGAAAAAACTGCCAGAGCTGATTGCGGGATTACAAGGAAGGGAAGTGCTGCATTGCCCGGCACCGATGATCGATTTCTATCCATCGGCCTCACTCAAGTCGGCGGTCTTCGACGGCTCCTCGGACGTCATGCCTTGGAAGATCGCCAACACCTTCGACCGGCAAGGTTATCGGCTGTTCCGCACCAACTCGGCCATGTCGATGATGGGAGGGCCGAGAGAGAGATTGTTGAACTATCCTGAGCACTACGACGAATTGATGAAATACCCGCTGCTCTACGTGGAACATGATATCGCGTTTACCATCAGCATCCATAAGCCATGGCCATTCCACCGCAACTTTTCTCCCATCTACGGCTCACTGCTGCATTTCAAATTTTTCAGTGAAACGGAAGAATTCGTCAAAAAGGCCATAGAAGGCGGGCAATACTTCAAGGGTTCTCGCGCTTACAAGACGATGCTTGAGGCAATCACGGCCGGAAGGCTGGACAACCTTACTTCGGATGTCTCCGTAAAGTTCGAAAACTCGAAGCAGTTGCTGGATCTCGGCTTCTTCAAGAGCGTTGTTTAGACTTCACGCGCTGGTTGTTCGGGCTTGCTTCTTCTTCACTTGAGCCATTCGAGGTTTTGTTTCGAGCCCACTCTTGTAGAGATTGTTTCGGTCGAGAACCTTGACGTCGCGCTCGCCGCATAGGGCCATCGTAATATCGAGCTCCTTGCGGATGATCTCCAATGCCTCAGTGACGCCTTTTTTTCCACCGGCACCCAGACCATATAGAAAAGCTCGACCGATATATGTGCCCTTGGCTCCGATGGCGAGCGCCTTCAACACGTCCTGTCCAGATCTAATACCGCCGTCGAAGTGCACTTCAATCTTGTCGCCAACGGCGTCTACGATATCTGCAAGAACCGATATGGACGACGGCGCTCCATCAAGCTGGCGGCCACCATGATTGGATACGATGATCGCATCGGCACCAGTCGCCGCCGCCATCTTCGCATCTTCGACATCGAGAATGCCTTTGATGATAAGTTTGCCGCCCCACCGTTCTTTTATCCAGGTGACATCGCTCCAGGAAAGGCGCGGATCGAACTGTTCGGTAGTCCAGACTGCCAGGGATGACAAATCGCCCACGCCTTTCGCGTGGCCGACAATATTGCCGAATGTCCGGCGATTGGTCCTGAGCATCTCCAGACACCATTGTGGACGAGTGGCCATTTGCCAGATGTGTTTCGGTGTAAATTTCGGGGGTGCAGAAAGACCGTTACGCAAATCCTTGTGGCGCTGACCCAGAATCTGCAGATCAAGCGTCAGAACCAGGGCCGAGCATTTGGCGGCTTTGGCGCGGTCGATCAAATTATAGATAAAGTCGCGGTCGCGCATTACATAGAGCTGGAACCAGAAAGGCTTGGTTGTAACCGATGCGACATCTTCGATTGAACAGATACTCATTGTTGAGAGCGTGAACGGAACGCCGAATTCTTCGGCCGCCTGGGCCGCCAGCATCTCGCCATTTGCATGCTGCATGCCAGTCAAGCCGGTTGGTGCGAGAGCGACAGGCATGGAAACTTTCTGGCCGACCATCGTGCTTTCGAGGGTACGGTCCGTCATGTCGACCGCAACACGCTGGCGCAACTGGATCTTGCCGAAATCCTCTTCGTTCGCGCGATAGGTGCTTTCCGTCCATGCACCGGAATCGGCGTAGTCGAAGAACATTTTTGGTACGCGCCGCTTGGCGATTTCTTTCAGATCGGCGATTTCAACTGTCTTTATCATGTTCTGTCCCGCAGCAATGGTGCGATGGTTTTCACACCAATGCATCTCAAAAGGCAAGCGCCAACTCACAAAATGACTACAGACAAAGGCGTGCTTCATAAGCAAATGGTTTGTCTTTGATGCCCGAGTGTAGCTATTGTCCTAACTCGATCTGGAAGCACTCGACAGGATGCAATTTGATGGAAAAACAACCTCTCCTCTTGCTTGGCCGTCTGATGCCCTACTTAACGGAGGAGTTGGAGAAGCGATACGCAGTTGAAAAGCTCTATGAGGAAAAAGACGCTCTGGGCTTTCTGCAGCAAAATGCAGAACGCTTTCGCGCGGCGGTCACGAGTACGTTCACTGGCCTCCAGGCGGATATGATCGATTTGCTGCCTGCACTTGAGATCGTTTCTTCGTTTGGTGTTGGCATCGATTCGCTGGACATTGCGTACGCGGAGACCAAGGGGATACAGATCGCCAACACGCCGGACGTTCTTAACGAAGACACGGCAAATATGGCGATCACACTTCTGTTGGCAGCTACCCGCGACATCGTTGCAAATGATCGGTTTGTTCGGGAGGGACGCTGGGCCAGAGGGGAAACACCACCCTTGGCGCTGGGGATAGAAGGCAAGAAGATCGGACTGGTGGGGCTAGGCCGGATTGGCAGCGTCATCGCAAGAAAATTGACTGCTTTTGGTTGCGACGTCGTCTACCACACGCGCAGCAAGAAACAAGAAGTCTCATACGAGCACTACAATGATTTGGTCGAAATGGCCCGGAGCTGCTCTGCCTTAATCGCAATCTTGCCCGGCGGGGACGCAACGAAAGGCGTCATTTCGCGCGAGGTCCTGCAGGCGCTTGGCCCCGAGGGAACCTTTGTCAATGTCGCACGCGGCACCGTCGTCGATGAAACCGCCCTGGTCGAGCTTTTGCAGTCGGGACAACTTGGACGCGCCGGCCTCGACGTGTTCGTGGACGAACCGACCGTTCCCGAAGCCCTGTTTGCACTGAATAATGTGGTGCTGCAGCCGCATATGGGCAGTGCCACGGTCGAAACGCGCAAGGCGATGGCCGACCGTGTCGTTTCCAATCTAGACAACTACTTTTCAGCCAAGTGAAGCCGCAGGCGATTATCCGAATACAACCGTCTTGTGACCGTTGAGCATGACGCGCGATTCAAGATGTTTCTTTACTGCCCGCGCGAGCACGCGGCTTTCGATGTCCCGGCCAGTGGCAACAAAATCTTCCGCACTCATGGCGTGAGTAACGCGTTCGGTCTCCTGCTCGATGATGGGACCCTCATCGAGGTCAGGCGTCACATAATGCGCTGTCGCGCCAATAAGCTTCACCCCGCGTTCGAAAGCTTGGTGATAGGGTTTGGCACCCTTGAAGCTAGGCAAGAACGAATGGTGGATATTGATGACTTTGCCGAACAACCGTTTCGACAAATTGTCTGACAGGACCTGCATGTAGCGGGCCAGGACAACAAGGTCAGCGCCGGTGTCCTTGACGATCTTGAGCAGCGCCTCTTCCTGCTCGCTCTTGTTGTCCTTGGAGACCGGCAGCACGTGATAAGGAATGCTCTCGTGTTCGGCAAAACGGCGGCTGTCCTCATGATTGGAAACGATCGCAGCAACATCGGCATCAAGCCAGCCAACCTTGATCTGGTAGAACAGATGCAACAGCGCATGGTCGAACTTGGATACCATGATGATGATCTTCGGCTTTTTCGATTGGTCAACAAGGGTGGTTTTCATGTCAAAGCGCTGAATGGCGGGTTTTAAAGCCCGTTCGACATCATCCTTGGTTGTGCCTTCGGCCGCCG
>NZ_JBFUMG010000393.1:0-4273 GCF_054049495.1 Phyllobacterium sp. P5_D12
ATGTTGAATCGCACGATTACCTTCCTGAAAAGGCTGAAAACCCCTATTACCGCATCGCCTGACACCGTCGTGCAGACCGCAAAACCGGCCGCTAAGAAGCCTCGCCGTGTAAACCCCGACAGTGATGGAACGCTGCGCCGCCTGCGGCAGCTCGTCGAGCACAATCGGCTGATCTGATTGCATCCACTAAGCCGGTGTTGGGAGAACTGCACCGGCTTTTTCATGTCGCCTATCTTCCTGCAAAACGCTCCGGCAACCGATCACGCTTGACAGCGTGAGCCTGTAAACGCGGCTGGCCGCCGTTGGGTCACGGCTTGTCCAGTTTCCCGGCGGTCCTTTGCCGGTCCATAATCTCGTCAAGTTCGATTGATTGGCAAACGCTTAGCGGGGGCAGGTGAGGCTTGGCACCGCCCCGGGGAGGGCATAATAGGCTAAGTCGGCGCCAAGCCTCCGCTGACGGAAATAGGGTCAGCGTAATACAACGCTGACATAGGTCATTCGTTCCGTTGCTGTGCTCCCATCGTAGACAATTGTTGTCCGCGCGAATGCGGTTCCTATCAGCCAGATGACAGCGAGAAATATCAGTGCAACAGCAGCGAGTAGCAATACTCCGGTCAACTTCACCGGTTGATGATCGTTCTCAGACATGGAGGGGACATCTCAAAATTGTGCTCGCGCACTAATACAACTTATGCGAGAATTTTCAACGGGAACATGTGTGAATGTGAGAGATCAAAAGATCGGAAACGTACGTGTCAGACTTGGTCTGCGTCCAACGATCCGGACGTGGAAAGGGCCCTGATCAGGCGTGCAGGTGATCCGGGATGRTGCTCGACTGATGAGCATTCTGGCCACTTGGATTGCTTGATTTGACCAGCATCGTTCCAGCTTCCCAACATCCCCAAAGAATGGCCACCATGATCGCGGCCAGGATCAGGAAGTCTTTTGTCTCAAGCGGCTGAAAATCGGGCTGACGCATAGGCGTTACTCCATAACGATAGTGATCGCGGTCCCTGTTCCATCGCTTATCATAGGTATGCCACGAGCCCTATTGCTCCCGATTAGTCCTTTCGATTTAGTCCCTGACGCCGCATTGATGTGGAAACGCCTCTGTTGATATGAGTGACAACTGTTGGAAGGATTCAATCATATGGTAACGGGCGTTGTTCTCGTGACGGGAGCCTCGGGTTTCATCGGTGTGGAATTGGTCAAGCAACTGGAAGCGTCCGGCTATCGAGTGATCAGTGCCACGCGAAACGCCGGCGGCTCCAACACGGAAATTGTGCGGCTGCCTGCACCCGACGAGCCTGTCGAAGCATTCGAGCGTATCCTCGAGAATGTCGATCATGTCGTGCATCTGGCGGCTATCGCTCACACGCAACTAGTCGACGCCACCCATACTTATCATGCAGTCAACTGCGTGCTGGCGGCAAAGCTTGCTCAGGCTGCGCATAAAACCATTTCGGGCAAGTTTGTTTTCCTGTCGTCGATACGTGCGCAATGTGCGAACGTTCACGAAGGCGTCGCGTTGGAAAGCGATCTGCCACAACCAACTGATGGTTACGGTCGGGCCAAGCTTGCAGCCGAGGCCGAAATCGCCTCGGCGATGAAACGGGGAAATTATACGATCCTGCGTCCAGTGCTCGTTTATGGCGCGGGTGTGAAGGGTAATATGGCGATGCTCGTGAAACTTGCGGCACTGCCTGTCCCGTTACCGCTAAAGTCCTTGGCCGGGCAACGATCCTTGCTCGATCGCGCTGCTCTCTGCCGTGCCATCATCCATAGTTTGAACGAACCGAAAACCGATCGTGGCACATTCATTGTATCGGACAGAAATCCAGTAACGGTACCGCAGATACTGGCCGCCATACGACGCCGGCGCGGCCGCAATCCTGGGTTGTTTTCATGCCCGTTGTGGATATTAAATATTGCCGCACAAATAACAGGCCAGGGAGATCGCTGGAAAACGCTGAACGGTGACTTGATTGCAAGTTCGGCCAAGCTCCAATCGACTGGCTGGAAGGCTGTCGACAATCCTGCGGGGCATATTGCGGAACTATCCTGACCCTGGAGCCTCGTGCACAAGGCTCCAGCAGCCCATGAGCGCGCCAAGCCCGTCGCGACAGGGACATCAAATGGTCTCTTGGATATTCGGCAAATGATGTTACATTGTATCCAACGTTAATTGAAAAGCGTCCTGCTTGCGTCCTTATGGGTTCGCGCGGCGCTCGAAGGATAAGATTTTGAAAGACCCCGAGAGAGGCGCGCCAATCGCGCCGAATGGAGGGGCGTCTGGTGGTGACATGGTGCTGAACGGCACTAAAGGTCCCACCAAGAATGGGCCCGGACCGCATGGGGATCCTGCACATCACAGGCAGGAAAGCCAATCCGATTCCCTGGAAGGACGCTTCGACAAGAACCACAAGAAACGTGCGCGCCGCAGAAAGCGCGGCAAGTCGAAACAGGCGCCTGCTTCGACCGAGCCAGTCGTTGTCTCGAGCGTTTCGCCTCCCCCTGCCAATACTCCGGCCAAAGCCGCCAAGAAGCGGCGGCCCAATCGCTTTCGGCGTCGGGGCCGCGCCGGGATCAAACCTGTCGATACGATACCGCCAGCAGTGACAGTAAAGCCGTCTCCGGCAGCCCCGGTTCAAGCCACGCAGCGGCGCGAATCCAGGCATTTCGGAGGACCGCTCTATGCCGCACTCGATCTTGGCACCAACAATTGCCGGCTTCTCGTGGCGTCGCCCACCCGCCCCGGCCAGTTTCGCGTCGTCGATGCCTTCTCCCGCATCGTCCGCCTCGGTGAAGGCCTCGGCGCGACAGGCCGCCTGAACGACAACGCGATGGATCGCGCTATCGAGGCGCTGAAGATCTGTCGCGACAAGCTTGAGAGCCACGATGTGCGCCGCGCCCGGCTTATCGCCACCGAAGCCTGCCGTCAGGCGTCGAACGGCGAGGAGTTCTTGGCCAGGGTCAAACGCGAAACCGGCCTCGATCTCGAGATCATCAATCGCCAGACCGAAGCGCGTCTTGCTGTATCCGGCTGTGGCACGCTGGTCGAGCGTGAAACCGACGCAGTCGTGCTGTTCGATATCGGCGGCGGCTCCTCGGAGATCGCGCTGATCGACGTTTCCGAGCGCCGCTCGCCGCGGCTTGCCGAACATATCATTGCCTGGACGTCGCTCCCCGTCGGCGTGGTCACCTTGGCCGAACGCTTTGGCGGGCGTGATGTGACCTCCGATAACTTCGCGGTCATGGTCGATCATGTTGCCGAATTGATCAACGATTTCTCCGAGCGTCACAAGCTCGGCGATCTCGTCAAGAGCGAGAACTTTCATCTGCTCGGCACGTCCGGCACGGTCACGACGCTCGCCGGTATTCATCTCGGTCTCGAGCGCTATGATCGCCGCCGTATCGATGGTATCTGGATGCAGAACGATGACGTCACTGAAATGACCAGCAAGCTCCTGTCATGGAGCTTCGATGAACGGGTTGCCAATCCGTGCATTGGTGCTGATCGCGCCGATCTCGTTCTTGCCGGTTGTGCCATCCTGGATGCGATCCGCAATGTCTGGCCCAGCCAGAAATTGCGCGTGGCCGATCGCGGGTTGCGCGAAGGTATTTTGACTGAACTCATGTCGCGTGATGGCGCGTGGCGCAATCGCTGGTTGCGTGCAACCGCATGATCCAGGAATAGGGGCCCTTATGGCTAAGACGACGACAGGGGGACGCGGCGGCACAGGCACGCGCGGTCTGCATACCAAAATCAAGAAGAAGGCCGGCACGATCAAGGAATCGTCGCGTCGTTGGCTCGAGCGTCATATCAACGATCCGTATGTGCAACGCTCCAAGGCAGACGGCTATCGTTCGCGCGCCGCCTATAAATTGATCGAGATCAATGACCGCTACAAAATCCTCAAAAAAGGTCAGCGCATTATCGATCTTGGCGCCGCTCCCGGTGGCTGGAGCCAGATTGCGGCTTCGATCGTAGGCTCGCCGGAAGACGTTCCAACTGTCGTTGGCATCGACTATCTGCACATCGATCCATTGCCGGGCGTCACCTTGCTCGAGATGGATTTCCTCGATGACGCAGCACCGGACAGGCTTATGGAATCACTCGGCGGCCAACCGGATATCGTCCTGTCGGACATGGCTGCGCCGACGACCGGCCACCGCCGTACCGACCACATACGCACGACCTACCTTTGCGAAGTCGCCGCGGACTTTGCCGTCTCGGTTCTGCGTCCGGGGGGGCATTTTCTCACCAAGACAT
>NZ_JBFUMG010000394.1:0-4258 GCF_054049495.1 Phyllobacterium sp. P5_D12
GAGCGATATCCAAGCCCGATCAGCGCCATGGCAGAAAGCGGCTTTCCCGCCATTTCACCGCATAGCGTCACATCCGTGTTATTGCGGTTGCCGGCATCGGCGATCTGACGCAATACGCGCAAGAAGGGCACCGACAGATTGTCGAACCGATTGGTGATGATCGAATTGCCGCGATCGACCGCCATGACAAATTGAAACAGGTCGTTCGAGCCAACCGAGACAAAATCCACCACCGACATGAGTTCGTCGAGTTGCCACAGCAACGATGGCACCTCGACCATTGCCCCAATCTTGACACGCGTCGGCAGATTGTGGGCGAAGCGCGACAGATGCTGCACCTCGCGGTTGATCAGTTCGCTCGYCTTGCGCACTTCTGCCACTTCCGTGACCATCGGCAGCATCAGCCGGAGCTCGCGTCCGCCCGCCGCTTTCAAAAGCGCGCGAACCTGCGTACGCAACAGCCCGGGACGATCGAGCGTCAGGCGGATTGCCCGCCAGCCCATGGCAGGGTTTTCTTCATTGGCATCGCTGCGGAAATAGGGCAGCACCTTGTCGCCGCCTATATCGAGTGTCCGGAATGTCACCGGCTTGTCGCCGGCGGCATCCAATACGGAGCGATAGAGCCGCTCCTGCTGTTCGGCACGCGGGAAAGTCGAAGCGACCATGAATTGAAGTTCGGTACGGAACAGGCCGATACCAGCAGCACCAGCTTCCACCAGTTGCGGCAGGTCGACGAGCAGACCGGCATTCATCAGGAGCGAAATATGCACTCCATCCTTCGTCATCGAAGGTTGGTCGCGCAATTCCCGGTAAAGTGCCTGGCGCTTGGCCCGGAACTTGACCTTCTCCGTGTAGGCGGCTTCCACGTCCGATTGCGGACGCAAATGAACGCGGCCATCGTCACCATCGACGATCACAGCGTCGTTGTTTTCGGCCATGGAGACGACGCCCTTGACCTGGCCGGCAACCGGAATGCCCATGGCGCGGGCTACGATCACCACATGGCTGGTCGCGGCACCATCTTCGAGCACGAGGCCTCGCAGGCGTTCGCGCGGATAGTCGAGGAGTTCTGCGGCGCCCATCGAGCGTGCGATAATGATGGCGTCCTTGGCGAGGGAACCCGCCATGGTCTTGRCATCACGGCCCATCAGCTGGCGCAGCAAACGGTTGGCGAGGTCATCGAAATCGCTCAGCCGCTCGCGCATATAGGGATCTGTCAGATGCATCATCCGGGCGCGGGTATCGCTCTGCACCTTTTCAACTGCAGCCTCCGCCGTCAGGCCGTTGCGAATTGCCTCTTCGAGACGCCGCACCCATCCCGTATCGTGTGCGAACATGCGATAGGCTTCGAGCACCTCGCGATGCTCGCCCTCGAAGGCCACATCGCGGCGCGACAACATGTCGTCGATCGAAATGCGCAATGAACCGAGCGACGTTTCGAGCCGGTCGATTTCCGTGTCGATGTTTTCGTTGAAGAGATTTGTGACGACGATGCGCGGCTCATGCAGCACGACGTGCCCGAGGCCAACGCCATCATTGAAGGCGCTGCCGCTGAAGCTCATGGGCTTGCCCATGTCGAGTTCGACCCCAGGCCGCGCAAGCCGCGTCAGACTACCGGCCGCAACCATTTCCGCCAGCACCATGGCCGTCGTTTCGAGCGCTTCGACCTCATCTTCGCGATAGACGCGTTTTGTCCGGTTCTGGACGACGAGGACGCCCAGGGTGCGCCCCGCCCGGAGGATCGGCACGCCAAGGAATGAATTATAGACCTCCTCGCCCGTCTCCGGCAGATAGGCGAAGGCCGGATGCGTTTGTGCGTCGGTGAGATTGAGAGGACGAGCGCTCGCTGCGATGGTACCGACAAGGCCCTGCCCAAGACGCAGCTGCGCCAAATGCACAGCGGACGGGTTCAAACCTTCGGTTGCGTAAAGTTCCAGGACACCATCAGAGCGAAGCACGTAGAACGAGCACACTTCCGCAACCATGTTCTGCGCGATATCGCGAACGATCCGGTCAAGCCTCTCCTGCGGCTCAAGCGCCTCCGCCATCAACTCGCGAAGACGCTTCAGCATGACACGGGGACCTGTTGTCTGCTCGCGCGTTGGCACTGGGGGCCTTTCTCCATAAGAATACCGGCAAGACCGGATGGCCTCACCGCATTCGAGTGATCATGTCAGCCAGCGACGCGGCCGACAAACATTTTCTTGATTCTAATGCTTATCCAGACCGTACACAGAATGCAAAGTGCGTACGGCAAGTTCCGCATACGGGCCATCAATTAGAATGGAAATCTTGATCTCCGAGGTCGTGATGGCTCGGATGTTGATACCCTTGTCCGCCAGCGCGCGAAACGCCGTTGCGGCAACACCCGCATGACTGCGCATACCAATACCTATGACCGAGACTTTGACCATGCCGGCTTCCGACTGGATGATATCGCAGCCAATCTCCGCCTTGACCTTTTCGAGGACCACCAGAGCCTTGTCGAGATCGCCCGAGGGCACGGTGAACGTCATGTCGGTCTTGGTGCCGTCTTCGGAAACATTCTGGACGATCATGTCGACATTGATATGCGACTCGGCGAGCGGGCCAAAAATGGCGGCGGATATGCCCGGTCGGTCGGCAACACGGCGCAGCGAAATCTGGGCTTCGTCCTTGGCGTAGGCAATTCCTGTGACAACCTGCTGTTCCACGATTTCTTCCTCGTCGCAAATAAGTGTTCCGGGCGGATTGATGAGATCACCCATGCCCGGCGCATCGGGGTCCTCGAAACTGGACCTTACAAAGGTGCGCACTTTGTGCACCATGGCAAGCTCGACGGATCGAACCTGCAGGACTTTCGCGCCAAGAGATGCCATCTCCAGCATTTCTTCGAACGATATCCGCGACAGCCGCCGCGCCTTCGGTTCGACGCGCGGATCGGTCGTATAGACACCATCGACGTCGGTATAGATATCACATCGATCGGCCTTCACCGAAGCTGCGATTGCAACTGCGCTGGTATCTGAACCGCCGCGTCCCAGTGTGGAAATGCGATTGTCTGGACCAATGCCCTGAAATCCGGAGATCACAGCCACCTGGCCCTCGGCGAACCGCTCGATCAGGAACGAGCCATCGATATCGAGGATACGGGCAGCGCCATGGGCGTTGTCGGTCTTGATCGGAATTTGCCAGCCTTGCCAGGAACGGGCGTGGACGCCCATCGCCTGCAGCGCGATTGCAAGCAGACCAGCCGTCACCTGCTCACCTGATGCGACAATTGCATCATATTCGCGCGCGTCGTGCATTGGCGATGTCTGCCGCGTCCAAGCCACGAGCTCATTGGTCTTCCCGGCCATGGCCGAAACCACAACAGCGACCTCATGTCCCGCATCGACTTCGCGTTTGACATGCCTGGCCACATTACGGATGCGGTCAATATCGGCCACCGAAGTGCCACCGAATTTCATCACAATGCGTGCCATGGGAAGGTACCGTTCTGGAATGCCTGAAATATATTGGTGAGGAGCCGCTTGAATCGAAAGAGGCACCCACCAAATGAATGCGGCTCCCATACCGAAAATATCGCCGGACTGCAAGAACGCCCGGCGGCTGTTTGAACTATCGTCCACTCTGGAAGAACGACGCGCCCCGGCCGCAGCGGGCAATTGCAATGATAGTGGTGTTCGTCGTAAACATTCCGTTCGCTGATTTAGAGGAGACGCAGCATGGACCGATTGACCGGCGGCTGCCTGTGCGGCAACGTCCGAATTGTGGCGTCGGGACGCCCGTACCGGGTTGGTCTTTGTCACTGCCTCGACTGCCGCAAGCATCATGGGGCCCTTTTCTACGCTGCCGCGGTATTCCCTCAGGATGCAGTAACGATCGACGGCGAAACGCGCGACTATGCCGGACGGTTTTTCTGTCCTCGCTGCGGCTCATCCGTTTTCGCACGCACCGCAGACGAAATCGAAGTGCACCTGGGAGCGTTGGACGCCCCGGACCAACTGATGCCAACATACGAAAGCTGGATCGTCCGTCGCGAGGCGTGGTTGCCGCCGTTTCCGCTCAAGAGACGCTACGACCACGGTCGTGACGCCACGAGTCGCTTTGAGGATTAGAGCGGTCTACCCGAAAGCAGAATGCCGAGCACGGCTTGACATTTTTTGCTGGAAGGGTCCACTCGAAGAGAGCAACAAGGACAGAACCGATGGCAACAGCACAGCGCACGACAATTGATGACGCAGAAGTCGAGCGTTTCTCGCGCATGGCAGCAGAG
>NZ_JBFUMG010000395.1:0-4253 GCF_054049495.1 Phyllobacterium sp. P5_D12
CTGCAGAACCGAGCTGCGCTTGCGAAATCACCTGAATGCCGGCCTTTGCCGCCGCCAGAACCACTTCCGTATCCTCCACGATTGCAGCCTTTTTGGCTTCCGTCGAGCCGTCGGCAGGCTCGACTGTTACGCCGAACCGCTGCTTGATCGACGCCGCAATCTCCTGCACGCGCTCAATGCCATCGTGACCCACGATCGTCACCCGCGCACCCTGTTCGGCCGCGATAACCGCTGTGCAATAGCCGACGACACCCGTTGCGCCGAAGACCGCCACCGAGGTTCCATTCAATTCGCGGTCATGGTGCTTGATCAATGCCTTTTCGACCTTGGCGACCATTGCCGCAGCCGTGGTGAACGAGCCTGCCGGATCGGCGAAAACCGATATTTCAAAGGGCGGCACCATGGCTTTCTTCGCCGCATCGAGCATGTCGAGCGCCGTCGGCGCGTCCTTGCCCGCGAGAAAGATGCCTGTCGCAACCCCCGCATCCGGCGGGCGCGAAAAAATCGCGTCCTGGACGAGGTTGCCGACATCGGCAAGGGTGACATCCGTATAGGGAACTACGGCGTCATAGCCCGCATCGAGCGCCATATTGACGTCGAACGGGCTCATCTGCCGAAGTGGTGTCAGCATGTGAAGGATGGTTTTGCGGCTCACTGTTTCCGCTCCTTGTTGATAATAGGCCCTGAACTTAAGCTGTTGCGAAGTTTAATGTGGTGTGCGTGATATCCGCACCCGCGTTTCGGCCCGCAACGATCTGGATGGTGGTGCCGAGCGACTGCCCGCCAATCGCGTCGACAATGCGCGTCGCTTCCGTCTGCGAGGCCGCAAAGGCGAAGCCTGTCGGTCCCCATGAGCTCTGGCCGATGCCCACGGCACCCGCCTGTGCCAGTCGCCGGATGGTGGCTTCGACATGCTTGCTGGTGAAAACGCCGCCCTGCGCCGGTGCGAAATAGTTGCCGATCTCGGCCTGGATCGCTTCCACAGCCCGGCCGAACGATGGGAGATCCTGCTCGATCAGCCCCGGCATGATACCCATCAGCACATGGCGGCAGATTGCAGCCGAGGTTTCGACCGGGAACGGCGGTAATGTCCGGAAGGCTTCTATCTCAGCCTCGCCATGGATGCCTTGCGTCGAGGCATCGAAGACGAGGATGATGCGCCAGGATTCGGGAAAAGGTATGCGCGAAATAACGGTGGGCGCCGCGCCGCCAGCGCCTTTTCCCGCATCGACGATCACACCACCTTCTTCGAATGCAGCAATACCGATTCCGGAGCGGGAGCCGCGTCCGAGCAGGACAGCATCGTTGACGGCGTCGAGCGGCAGACCATGCAGCGTGCGGATAGCAGCCGCGACAGCCAACGCGATCTGTGTGCCCGAACCGAGGCCTATGTGCCGCGGGATCGCTCGCTGCACATTGATCCGGTGTTGCGCCTTGATGCCGAGATGATTGCACAGAGCCGCGACATGCTGTTCGATGCGCGCCTGTTCGTCGCCATGAACCTGTGTCTCGGCCGAACGGGAAATCGTCAGGACGGTCGCGATATCCTGCACAGGCAAGCCGACGCTGCCGAAGCGATCGGTGCCAGAACGCGGTATATCGAGAAAGCCGAGATGAAGGCGCGCCGGGACTTTAATGGTGACGGATTCCGACATTTGCTATTCTTTACACAATCTCAAAAATCGGGCCCTGCACTATGATATCGTCTTTCGACCGAGGTGCAAGCATCATCAATCAAGAAGTGGAGTATTGCCGATGACCGACGAGAAGAAGCCCAAGGAAAAGGTATATTCCGAAAGCGAAATCAACGAAAAGCTCAAGGCGGATTTGCCGCACTGGCGCTATGAGAACGGCTGGATTCGCCGCAAGTACAAGACCCATGGCTGGAAGTCGACCCTGATGGTGATCAACACCGTTGGCCATCTCGCCGAGGCTGCCTGGCATCATCCGGATCTGAAGGCCTCCTACGCCTGGGTCGAGGTCCTGCTGCAGAACCATGCGGCCAAGGGCATCACCGACAAGGATTTCGAGCTCGCCAAAAAAATCGAGAGCGTCGTCCACTGGCAACCGGGCAAGGAGGYGGGATCGCTGGAAGGAACGCCGCAAACCGACCAGCGCTTCGCCTACGTTAAGTACGACGATTGATCTGAAATTTTTTGCACGCCGACAGGGTTCACATTCGAAAAAAAGGTAGCTAAGTTTAGGCAGGCACCAGAAAGTTGCGGAATATGTCGGTTGCATGGATTGGCAGCCAGCCGGTACCTTTGACGGATGCTGTTCGGAATGCTGCAAAGCTTCTGGCGTCCAGCCGCTGTCCAGTTTTTACCCTCGATGCGGATGTCCATGGTACGCGCAGTGCCATTGCGCTCGCCGAAAGGTTAGGTGGCGCTTACGATCATGCCGCAGGTGATGTGCTTGCCAAAGAGGTCGCGCTGTTCACCGATCACGGCGGCATGTTCACGACGCCGGGAGAAGCGCGCCGCCGTTCCAGCCTCATCGTCATCGTCGGCGAAATCCCTCCCGCCCATCACGAACTCCTGCAGGCCTGGGCCGATTCGCAGCCGGATCTTGGCGACAAGCACAAACGCAGCTGGTTCCATATCGACGGAACCGAAGCGACCGAAGCTGGCAAGCTCGTCCGCAAGTTGAATGCGATACCACTGAGCGGCGAGGGACTGTCTTTGCCTGCCGCGCTTGGCGTGCTTCGCGCCGCGTTGCAGGGCCAGCGCATTGCTGCCTCCTTGACCAATATCGACCGCTTCAAGAAGGCCTTGACCACGGCACAATTCCCGGTTTTCGTCTTCTCGGGCACGTCGGGCGGAACGGCCGGCCTCGTCATGCTGCAGGGCTTGATCGCCGACCTCAACAAGACCGGCCGCGCCAGCAGCGTGTTTCTGCCCGCCGATGACGACGCGTGGGGCACCGCGCTCACCTCGCTATGGATGACGGGCTTTCCGCCCCGAACAGGTTTTTCGAATAGCCTCCCAAGCTATGACCCCGGGCGATGGGACATCCAGCGCATGATCCGCGACAAGGAAGCGGACCTTCATGTCTGGATGTCGACAAGGGGCGGCGAAACTCCCCCCCGTGGGGGCAAGATACCGCTGATATCGCTGAGCAAAACGAATATTCCAACGTCCGGCGCGAAAATTACGATTTCCGTCGGCAAGGCCGGCATCGATCATGATGGCGTTTCCTACTCGAGCCGGACCGGCACATTCAGGGCGGTGCAGGCTGCCCAGCCCTCGCAACTGCCGAGCGTCTCGAGCATCATCAACCAGTTGGCCGAAGCTTTACCCGGCCGAAGGGCCTTGCCATGCTGATCCGTCTTACCGGCGGAGAGGTCGTCGATCCCGTCAACGGCGCAACCGCAAAGCGCGACGTCTGGATCAGGGACGGCCTGCTTGTCGATGCGCCGAAGGGCGCGACGGCGGATGAGACGCACGATGTCTCCGGCTGCATCGTCATGGCCGGAGCCATCGATATCCATTCGCATATCGGCGGCGGCAATGTGAATACGGCGCGCCTGCTTCTGCCCGAGAATCACCGCGCGCACCTGCCGCGCCCGGCCAATACGCCACTGTCGAACGCCGGTTGGTCTACCTTCCAGACCGGCACGCTCTACGCGCAGATGGGCTTCACAACCGTTGTCGAGCCAGCGATGGCGCCGTACACCGCTTTGCATACGCATCTCGAACTCGCCGACATCCCGATCATCGACAAGGCAACGCTTGCGATCCTCGGCAATGATGATTTTACCCTGTCGCTCCTACGTAATGGCAAGTCCTCGGCAATGCTCGATGATTATGTCGCCTGGGTCATCGGCTCGAGCCGCGCCCTCGGCGTAAAGGTCATCAACGCCGGTGCAGCGGCGGCCTTCAAGGAGAATGTCCGCTCGTTTTCGTTCGATGATATCGTGCCGGAATATGGCGTCAGCTCGCGCAAGATCGTCAAGTCGCTGCAGGCATCTGTGACGCGGCTCGGCGTGCCGCATCCCTTGCATGTGCACGCCAATAATCTCGGCATTGCCGGCAGTGCCGATACGGCTGCCGCAACGATCGCCGCGACGGAAGGCGTACCGCTGCATCTCGCCCATCTCCAGTTCTATGGTTATGGCACCGAAGGCAAGCGCAAGTTTTCGTCCGAGGCCGCGCGCCTGGCGGAAGCCGTCAACGCCAACCCTGATGTGACCATTGATATCGGCCAGGTGATGTTCGGCCAGACGGTGACCATCTCGTCGGACGTGATGCGGC
>NZ_JBFUMG010000396.1:0-4240 GCF_054049495.1 Phyllobacterium sp. P5_D12
GCGGAGCGCTCATTGCCTGCTTGTCGTTGAATGCGATGAGTGCGATGGCGGCGGAACTCACCAAGGTGAAAATCGGTATCGTCAACGCCAGCAGTGATATCGCTTTCTTCATCGCCGACAAAAAAGGCTACTTCCGCGAAGAAGGTATCGAGGCGGAGTTCGTGCCCTTCGATTCCGGCGCGAAGATGGTTGCTCCGCTTGGAGCCGGCCAACTCGACGTTGCCGGCGGCTCGGTATCGGCAGGATTGTACAATGCCGTGGCACGAGGGATCGGAATCAAGGTTGTCGCCGACAAGGGTTCGACGCCCCCAGGTTACGGCTATCAGCCACTTCTGGTTCGCAAGGATCTCGTGGAAAGCGGCAAGTACAAGTCGCTCGCCGATCTCAAAGGCATGAAGGTTGCGGGCAGTGCCACTGGCAGCGCATCGACATCGACCATGAACGAGGCGTTGAAAAAGGCGGGGCTTAAACCCAGCGATGTCGAGCGTGTATTCCTCTCATTTCCGCAACATATCATCGCGCTGGAGAACAAGGCCGTTGACGCGGCTTTGACAACCGAACCTTCCGCAACAGAAGCCGTACGCCGTGGCGCCGCCGTTCGTATCATGGGCGATGACGAGATTTACCCCAATCACCAGCTCGYGGTTGTCCTGTACTCGGCAGAGTTCATCGGGGAACAGCCCGATGCCGCAAAAGCATTCATGCGCGCCTATATCCATGCGCTTCGCGACTACAATGACGCGCTTGCCAACGGCAAGCTGGCCGGCCCGGCCGCGGACGAAGTGATCTCCATATTGACCGAATATACACCGATCAAGGATGCTTCCGTCTATCGCGCCATTGTCCCGCAAGGCATCGATCCCGACGGCAAGCTCAACACCGCCAGCCTTCAAAACGATCTCAAATACTTCCAGAGCGAAGGTCTCGTACCGGCAAGCGCAACTGTCGCCCAAATCCTCGACGCGTCGTTCGCCGATGCAGCAGTCAAGGAACTGGGGCCGTATCAACAAAGAAAATAAGCGCGGGGTATCTCAGACACAATCTGGCATGGAACTGGCAGGACATGGATAACTACACTCAACAGAAGCGCATGCTGGTCGATGCGATCCTTATGCTCGAACGCGCGGGAATCATAGATTTCAACGGCCATGCCAGTTGGCGTGTTCCTGGCGAAAATCGAATGCTGATCAATTCCGGTGCATCGGTCCGCTCGGCACTCACCATCGACGATATCGTCATGACCGATTTCGACGGCAAGCCGGTCGATGGCGGCGCAGTCCCGCCGATGGAATTCCACATCCATTCGGAGATATACCGTCGCCGCGCGGACGTGGGTTCGGTCATCCACGCTCACCCGCTGTGGTCAACGCTCTTCAGCATGACGGGGAATCCCGTTGAACCGGTGATCATGCAGGCAGCGGTGATCGGCGAGATCATGCAGTTTGGCGAGATAGCATCAATCAACACCAAGGAACTCGGTGAAGCGCTTGCCACAACGCTTGGTGCGCATCGCATCGCAATGTTGAAATCGCATGGATCGGTGATCGCTGCGGCCAGTATTCTCGAAGCATTCGTCCTTGCAGTGTACCTCGAGGAAAATACGCAAAGGCAGTATTTGGCCAAAAGCCTCGGCACACCAACGGTTCTGACGCCTGAACAGGTCGCCACGATCGCAGCCAATCTCTGGAAGCCCAACCTCTTGCAAAAGGTCTGGGACTATCATGCGGGTAAATTGGGCCCTGTCTGACCTATGGGCTGGGCTTCTCGAACATATCTTTAATGCTGGTTCCAAGTTTGCTGGTAGCGCCGATGATGGCAACTGCTATCAGAGCAACGATCAGTGCGTATTCAACCGCACTTGCGCCGGTTTCGTCCTTGAGGAAGCGCGCGAAGAGCTTTGTCATTGTTCGCCTCTCCTTTCAAAGTCCCGTTGAATCGTCCTCCTCATTGAGTAATTTAGCAAAAGAGACTGTTGTTATTGGTTAATTTTTACTTTAGACGGGCGAGTCAATTTAACTAAAATTTTCCTCAAATCGAGGATATTCTGACCAGATCACACGTCAACTCGAATTCTAAGCGGCCGACAGATGAATCTAGTTGGAATTACAAGTACCTAATAATTTAACTGAATTTAATCGACTTCCGTAAAACTAATTTAAGCAACAAATTCAGTCACTTTTCAGTAACCATCTATATTAGTGAAACTGCAATTGCTGGAAATCTATGTTGAGGACGGTTCAACGAAACCATGCACAACAACAGGATAGGCAATCAAATGAACACTCTCTTCGCACGCTTCCTTAAAGACGAATCCGGCGCAACTGCCATCGAATATGGCCTGATTGCTGCCCTTATCTCCGTCGGCATCATTGCCGGTGCAGGCACGCTCGGCAACGGCCTCAACAGCGTATTCAACAAGCTCGGCACCAAGATGAACGGTGTTGTAGTTAACTAAGTTTAGTTGGTGGAGCTGCCCGATCGCGGGCAGCTCCACCAAATACCACATCTTTGTAACCGGGTTTACCCGAGTTCGCCTTGTCCCGATCATCGATGTTCGCGGCAATCCAGAACACCGTTTGATCGAGAGACCAGACTGGCAACCTTCTGTTGCCAAGCACCCTGTCCATACGACCTTTGGGTGCGGGCAATCAGGCAACGAAGTCAGATGCTTAATCTCTACCCGAACTAGTATGAATATTGTGAAAATCTGGGGTAAGGTCGTTGCCAAAGACAAAGTTAAATCAACCACAGAATGTTGCGCTCTCTGCCGTCATCCCTTGCTACAATGAAGTGGCCGGCATCGATGAGCTTTATCGACGCGTAACCGGAGCGTGTCAGCAACAGGTTGGCCAGTCCTACGAGATTGTCCTCGTCATCGATGGTGCGACAGACGGCACCCGCCAGGCGATCTTCAATTTAGCGGCAACAGACCCTCACCTCGTCGCAGTCGATCTTGCCCGCAATTATGGCCATCAAATTGCACTCAGCGCAGGCCTGGATATTTGTCGTGGCCAAAGAATTCTTATTCTCGATGCCGATCTGCAGGATCCCCCGGAACTTGTCGGCCAAATGATGGCCAAGATGGATGAAGGCTATGATGTCGTCTATGGCCAACGCCTGAAACGCGAGGGAGAAAGCTGGTTCAAACTCGCTTCGGCGGCGATGTTTTATCGGTTGCTGCGCAAGATGGTCGACGTGGATATTGCTCCTGACACCGGCGATTTTCGCCTTATGAGTCGCCGGACCCTTAATCATCTGAATTCGATGCCGGAGCGTTATCGGTTCATTCGCGGAATGGTCAGCTGGATCGGCTTGAGGCAAGTCGCCCTCCCTTATGAAAGGTGCCGGCGCTTTGCTGGCACCACGCATTACCCGTTCAGGAAAATGCTCTTGCTGGCGATGGACGCAATGACAAGCTTTTCCATCGCTCCGCTCCGCTTCGCGTCGCACCTCGGCATGATCTTCGGGATTCTTGGACTTTTCGCGCTGGGTTACACTTTCTGTTCCTGGATTGCCGGGAACGTTTTGCCCGGCTGGACCAGTCTGGCAGCCATAGTCCTCATACTTGGCAGCGTTCAGCTTCTGGTGCTCGGTATCTTTGGCGAGTATCTCGGGCGGATGTACATGGAGACGAAGCGGCGTCCGCTTTACCTCGTCAATGAGATCGTCTCCTACGACGCAGTTAGCGCTCGCCAGGATCTACCCATTCACCGGCTTCAGGAACGTGTGAAGGAGGTTGTGCATGCTCGAGGCTGAATTTGACCAGTTCGCGTCGGAATATCACCAGCAGCACGCCGCCAGCATTCGTCTGAGCGGTGAAACTCCGGATTTCTTTGCCAAGTACAAGATTGACGACGTGGCTGCCGTACTCGCATCCGCGGGTGTGAGACCACGACGCATACTCGATTTCGGCGGAGGTGTGGGCAATTCACTGGGTTATCTCAAAGCTGCGTTTCCCGAGAGCGAAATAGTGTTGCTCGATCCTTCCTCGCAATCCCTCGATATCGCCGAGAAGCGGTTCCCGGGCCAAGCGCATTTCCAGCAATTCGATGGCAGAACGATCCCGTATGACGACGGGCACTTCGACGTCATATTTGTTGCGTGCGTTTTTCATCATATCCCTGGCGATCTCCATTTGGGCCTTCTCCAGGAAATCAGCAGGGTTCTGACAAAAGGCGGAAACTTTTTCCTCTTCGAGCACAATCCGTGGAACCCGCTCACATTGCATGCTGTGCGCAAT
>NZ_JBFUMG010000397.1:0-4230 GCF_054049495.1 Phyllobacterium sp. P5_D12
GTCCATGTTCTGGAGATCATAGGATGACAGATTGACCGAGACGGCGATCCGAGACTCCCAGCCATTGCAATCCTTGATGGCGCGTTCGACCACGCACCGGGTGAGATCGGAAATAAGCCCCATTTCCTCCGCCATGGGAATGAACTCAGCCGGAGAGATCGGGCCAAATTCCGGGTGATGCCATCGGGAAAGGGCTTCGCAAGCCGTCATGCGCAAGGTTCGAACGTTCACTATGGGCTGATAGGCAACGGTCAATGTGTTCTCGGCAATCGCCTTCCGTAAATCCGCTTTGAGCCGTTGTTTGCTGCGAAAGGAATGGTCCATGGTTTCGACGAAGACGGCCCAATCCTTCTTGCTGTCCTTCTTCGCAACGTCGAGCGCCAGATCGGCATTCATGTGCATCACGACAAGATCAAACTCGGCTGCATTGGCAATCGCTACGCCGGCATTCGCGCCGGTCAAAATATCATGGCCGGAAACAAGGTATTGGCCGGAAACCATGCGCATGATGTGGTCCACAGATTCCAGCGCCGCATTCCGCGTCGGCGCGGAGAACAGCAGCACGAACTCGTCGCTTCCAAAGCGTGAGATCACGGGACCGTTGGCGTCGGCCAACGTCAAGCGATCGGCAAACGCGCGGAGCAGCTCATCGCCAATGCGATGGCCAAACGTATCGTTCGTTCGTTTCAACCCATCGATGTCGACGACCATGAGAGCGATTAGTGCGTCTTGGTCAGCCATCTCGATATATGAACTGGCGATTTCGGCAAACTGACTGCGATTCGGCAAGCCGGTAAGGCTATCGTAACGGGCCATGCGGCTAATTTGCGCTTCAGCTTCCGCACGGCGGGTAACATCCTGGAATATCAAAACTGTACCGCGCTCTGGATCTGGCGTCGCCGTAAACTCGAAGTGGCGTTTAGCCGGCGACACGAACACGTCCCGTTGCTTTGCCCCCGCCAAAAGATCCCGCATCTTCGTACGCAGGGCTTCCAGTGCCTCACTGGAAAAGTAGGTCCGCAGTTGAGCCAGCCGCAACAGCGTTTCCAATGATCTGCCTCGGAGCTGTTCAGGATTATCGAACCCCATCATTTTCGCCGCCTTCATGTTGGCAACAGTAATGGTCTGGTTTCGATCGAACATCAGCAGACCTTGCGGCATGCCGTTAAGGGCCGCGTCGAAGTTGTTGACGACGATACCAAGTTGCTTTTTGCCCAGCAGTGCATCGAAAAGCGACTGGCGCAAATTTGCGGCGATACCGATATTGCTCCATAGGAAGGGGAGAATAAGCAAAGCGAGCAGCCAATTGTAAAAACCGCCGAGAAGGATGAACGTCACGAACAGCGGCGCAAGCAAAGCGACCGACATTCCGATCACAACCGTACGTGAAACGAAGTTCCGCGTAACGAGTGCAACCGTTGAAGCAACAACGATAATGATACTGGTGATGGCTGCCGATGGGTCAGCCAAGATATAGATACTGACAAAACACAGAAATCCAAGAAGGATACAAGTGCCCAGCGCACCGAACAAATAACGCCATTCCCATTTCTTCAAGGTGGCCGCCGTTGCTTCGGTCAGATTAGCCTGTTCGAAAGCATTTGCATTTGCCATCCTGCCAATAACAGTGACGAAGAACGCGACGGCGAAGGCAATATAGATCGGATTCTGGGTCTTGATATAGATCATCAAGGTGGCGGTAATCTGTACGATGGAGGTCCACCAGATTGCCTTCTTGTTCGCATAAAGTGTGCGAAGAAAAATGGTGTCGAGTGACATGCTCTCGTTGAGGTCAGTTCTCATCAAATGCCCGCGCACAACTGTACCCGCCACGGATACGTTACCGATTACTTACATAGAAACGCCAACGACAATGAAAACAGAGATTGGACAACGAGTTAGAGTATTTATTCTTACCGCATGTCAAATCTAAATTTCATAATTAGGAAAATAGAATTACCAATTCCTGAAAAGAACCAGAATACGATGACCTTCTGTATTTCAACGGACGGCCGGCATCAGTTGAATTAAGTCGTAAACGACCTAAGCAGGGCAAGCCGGAGAGGGATCTCCTGCTGAGCCTTTGTCCGGATTGGCATCATAGAAAGGACCGACAACCAGCGGTTTATCCGGCATGACAGACTGATCCGTGTCTGAAATCATCTTCCGCTCAATTGTTTGCAATAATTTACCATTGGCGTCTTCAAGGCGCATGCTGACGTTATATTCCCGGTTTGCCTTCACGCATTTGACTGGCGGACTTTCAATTGTGATTTTTTCCATCGTCGGCCATATCTTCTGCCGAACAATCATTGGATCGCCCCCCGCTGGATTTTCAAAAGTCGTCTCCAGCATTGAGCCATCGGGCAACGGGCGCAGCTTTGCCAACGTAAGCAGATAGGTTGCCACTGCTATACGGTAGTTGAAGACGAAAATCTTCCCGGAGACATTCACGTAGTCGCCTTCGCCTGCGTCGCGGCAAGCGCCCAGACAGAGAAGTCCGACGAGAAGCAGCGACACGCCCGGACGCACGAATCCTGCTTTGTCAAACATGATTGTTTCCAGCCTGCTTTACATTGCGATTATAGTGCCGCCGGGCTTTCGCCCGATTACCGCAGACATTCATATCGCACCACCGGCGGCTCCGATTACGGCTCTCATCGAGATAAAGCCAATAGCAATTCGGACAGGCCTTGATTCGCTCCAGTCGTGCGGGATCGAGTAGACGCATAGCCGAAAGAAAGGCTGCTGTGCCCAGAGATAGCTCGCGCTTCTTTTCCGACAGATTTGGTAGCCTGAGGTCTCGCCCTTCCGGCTCATTGCATACAAGATCGGAGCCGAGGCGAAGGAATGCTGATAGGTCTTCAGCCCTAAAGCTGTTCTCACCAACGGTGCTTCGAAATAAGCTGTTGATTACCTCGCGAATGCCGATGAGCGCTTCAATTCCCTTCTGTGACAGCGGAGCGTGGAACTCCACTTTTCCCCATTCGCCAGTCCGAAAAATAGCTGCAGCTTCCGCAAAGCGAGGCAATTCAACCGGATCAACAAAACGATCCAGCGAGCGCGCCGCGTCTCCGCGAAAAATCACTGTGTTCGCCAGGTCCAGGGCCAAGACGCCTCCACTGAATCGATGAGCATTCCAATCAAACGTCATGGCAAAATTCTAACTGGTAAAATCAATTTTGCAAGTTAGAATGAATATGAGTAGAGAGCGACAGATGGCGTATTTTCTTCAACTTCTTTTAAACGGCATTCACAACGCCGCGCTTTATTCATTGCTCGCGTATGGTTATGTGCTCGTTCATGGGCTGACGCATCGCACCGACCTGTCGCTTGGTGCTATTTTCGCTTTTTCTGGACAAACCTTTATTTTGGCGACAGCATTCGGATGGTCTGTCCTGTGGATGACGTTGCCAGCCGCGCTTTCACTGGGAACCTTCATTGCTATCGTTTATGTCGGCATAGGCGGTTACATCATCGCAAGATTCATCTACGCCCCGCTCGATGCAGGGAACCGCAATACTGTGCTGGTGGCGACGCTTGGTCTAAGTATTTTTCTAATGGAACTGTCGCGCATTGCAGCGAACACGAGGGATTATTGGCTACCGCCATTGCTTGCAGACCCTGTTCGATTGCTCGGACCGGCGATTGGTATCAGTTTGACCCAGTTGCAGATTGTAAACATCGTGATCGCCTTCTCCGTTATCGCCGTTGGCGAGATGATCATGTTGCGCACGTCCGCAGGGAGAATCTGGCGCGCTGTTAGCGATGAACCCGCAGCATCGGCGCTCTGCGGCATCGATCCATCGAGAGTGAGGACACAGGCTATCCTGGCGGCCTATGGTGTGTGTGCGCTCGCTGGATTTCTTGCAGCGCTCTACTACGGCAATGTCAGTTTCAACACCGGTATGATCTTCGGCTTGAAAATCCTCTTTATTACGGCCGCCGGAGGATTTTCACGTCCCCTGTATGCCGCATTCGGTGCGGCGGTCATCGGCATCATAGAATCTTTATGGGGTGGATACTTTTCTGTCTTGTGGCGGGATGTGGCCGTATTTTCCCTGCTCGTTTTTGTCCTCGCCACACGCACTAACGTTCAAGAAACGGAGCGCATTTAGCCTTGCAGGCTATGGCCACCGTCGATCGTAATAACCGTCCCCGTAATATAGCTGCTGGCGTCCGAACCCAGCATCAACACCGCCCCATCAATATCTTCCGCCTCACCTAACC
>NZ_JBFUMG010000398.1:0-4222 GCF_054049495.1 Phyllobacterium sp. P5_D12
TCAAGGGACGATGCGCTTCTTCGAAATTCTGCACGAGCGAACGCTGCATTTTGCCGACAAGAATGGTGAAGATATAGGATGCATGGCCGGGCGACGTCGCGGTGGGATGATAGCCGGTTGAGAACGCAAAGGTGTCACCMTTGCGCGTTGCGTAAGCATGGGGCTCAGATCCTTCTTCATACCATAATTGTGTACCAAAGCCGGTCGGCGGATCGAACCGCCAATGATATAATTCCTCATGTGCGGTTTCGCCGGCCTGATCCGTATCGTGCTTGTGCGGCGGATAGCCGGACCAGCAACCTTCATCAGCATAGAGTTCGCTGACGAGCAGACGTCCAACGCGACCCGCCTGTCTGCTGCCGAGGATATGGAAGATGCGCCGGCGTGATTTCGTTTCATTGGAACCAACGTCGACCATATCGACTTCTTCCGGCGTGATGCGAAACGGATCCATCGGCACGTCCCAAAGGCCTCCGGCAATGGCGATTTCGCAACGCTCGAGGGCTGTGATCGTAACGGCGGCATCCGGACCGGCATAGATGGAATCTGCTTGTCCAGCCCAAACGCTCACGCGTCCACCGACCTTGCCAAAGGATAGGTCATCGACAGAAACATGACACGTGCCGGAGAGCGGAACGATTGCCGTTTCAAAGTCGGGCAGACGGTAGCTGTGCGCCTCCCCTGCGGCAAGTTTCACCAGATTGAAATGAATGAGCTTTGTCGGCTCGCCACTATCGAGAATGGGCTTGTTGCCATTGTCAAACCTGCGGATCATCTTCGCGGACATCGTTAATTCGCCTCGCTTTTCATTACCTGCAGCAACGCGACAATGTAGCCGTAACTGAAGGCGAAAGCGGTGTTCTGCGGATCGCGTCCGGAGATTTGCGGCACATGATCCGGCATCATCATGTACTGATAGCCGACCTCCGCATAGGTTTTCAGCGAGCGCCACATGTCCATGTCGCCCTCCTCCGGAAATGTCTCCATAAAGGAAAGCCTGCCGCCACGAATATTGCGGAAATGCACATTGAATAATTTGCCCCGTTCACCGAACCAGCGGATAACATCGAAGATTTCCTCGGCCGGGTTGTCGAGCATTTCACCGACTGTTCCCTGGCAGAAGTTCAGGCCATGGTAGGGGTTTTCGCGCATTAGCACGAATTTCTTCAGACCCTCGACTGTGCCGAGAACGCGCGTTACACCACGATAACCGGGCGGCGTATAGGGGTCGTGCGGATGACAGGCGAGCCTTACCTTGTTCGCTTCCGCGACCGGAATGACACGCTCGAGAAAGTAGTCGATCCGCTCCCAATTCTCGTCTTCATCAACGACCCCGGCGATCGTAAGCGGTGCTTCATGATCCGCCTTGTCCCAGCGGAAGGCATCGTTGCGTGATCCACCCCTGCCCGTTTCAAGTTCTGTGCGCGGGATACCGATAACGTTGAGATTGTATTTCACGGCAGGAATGCCAGCCGCAGCGGCGCGCTCGATCAGGCGGCAGATGGAATCTATCTGGCGATCACGCTCGGGACCTGCGGACAGAATGTCAGGGCTGTATTGTTTTTCAATGACACGTGAACTCAAGGGCAGCTGGATCATGTCCAGAGATAGTCCGAAACCTGCGAGATGGTCGCGATGCCCTTCGAGAATTTCCAGCGTCCAGTCATGCGGATTTCCCGCGGGATCGGCGCAGACGTGTTCTATGCCAAGCTGTGCCATGACCCGGTAATCGTCATCGTCACGTGCACGAAATTGTGTGCCAAGAAACATGTCGTACTCCTGTTATGTATTGGAAACCCGCGCCTGAGTAATCTCGCGCGGGTCTTCTCCATATGCTTCGCTCGCCGAGATCAGTTTCTTTGTGTAGGTTTGCGTTGCGCCACCATTCACGAGCGCATCGACGTCCAGAGTTTCAACGATCTTCCCGGCCTGCATAACCGCGGTGCGTTTGCACATATGGGCGATAACTCCGAGATCATGGCTGACCATGACGTAGGTCAGGCCTCGCTCGTCCTGCAGGTCACACAGGAGATTGAGAATTTCGGCCTGCACCGAAACATCGAGTGCAGACGTGGGCTCATCGAGGAGCAAAATGTCGGGCTTTGACATCAGCGCCCGGGCGATGGCAACGCGCTGCCTCTGCCCGCCGGAAAGCTGATGCGGATAACGCCACAGCAGTGCTCGGGGAAGTCCAACGGAATCGAGCGCAGCATTGCCCCGTGCTTCTGCATCAGGAATATTCTGGATGCGTGCGGGTTCCATCAATTGGCGCCAAACTGTGTGGCGTGGGTGCAGGGCTTCATAGGGATCCTGAAAAACCATCTGCACCTTGCGGTAAAAGTTTTTGCCGCGCTTGTTGCGGATATCTTCGCCCGCAACGCGCATGACATCGGCTTCATTGGCCACAAGCCCAGTGATTGCCCGCAGGATTGTGGATTTGCCTGATCCGGACTCACCAACGAGCCCAAAAGTCTCACCGCGATGGACGGAAAAACTGACACCGTCGACAGCCCGCCGTTCGTTGGAACCTTCACCGAACGTGACGGAAAGGTTTTCTACTTCGATGATCGGCGCTGTACTCCTCATAGTGCCTACCATGCCGCGTCGCGCTTTAGAACCGGCAGTCGTTTGCGCAGCGCGTGGATGCGCGGCATCGCATCGAGCAGGCCTCTCGTATAAGGATGGGTGGCCTTGTGCAGTTCATTCGCCTTCAAGGCTTCGACCACCCTTCCTTGGTACATAATCAGCACGCGGTCACAGAAGCGGCGGACAAGATTGAGATCGTGGCTGATGAAGATCAGGCCAAGCCCGCGTTTCAGCACGAGATCATTAAGGAGGCTGAGAATTTCAAGACGCACCGTCACGTCCAGAGCCGACGTTGCTTCATCGGCGATGAGGATTTCCGGTTCTGAAACGAGCATCATGGCAATCATGATGCGCTGTCCCATGCCCCCGGACATCTCGTGCGGATACATGCGGTAGACGCGCTCAGGATCGCGCATCTGCACAGCACCAAGCATTGCAACAGCCTTCTGACGCGCCTCCGATGACGAAGAGCGCGTATGGATGCGATAGGCCTCTGCGACCTGCTCGCCAACCGTGACGACGGGATTGAGCGAATATTTCGGGTCTTGCATGATCAGCCCGATCCGGCGGCCACGAATGCTGTTCATGGTCTTCTCCGATGCAAGGAGGAGATCGATTTCGCCGAGCTGTATGCGCTCGGCTTTCACAAGTGCTGCCGGCGGGGTCAGCCGCATGATGGCGCGGCCAGTCATGCTTTTGCCGGAGCCGGATTCGCCAACGATACCGAGCTTCTCCCGGCCAAGGTCGAAAGACACACCACGTACTGCATCAAAAATGCCCGAAGCGCCGTGGAAGCTGATCCGGAGATCGCGGACAGAAAGTAAAGGGTTGTCCATCTCGTTCATTCCTGCCTCGGATCAAGCGCATCGCGCAATGCGTCGCCAACCAGATTGAAAGCCAGGCTGACGACAAGAATCGAAAGGCCGGGCATCGTACCTACCCACCAGCTGTCCAGCATGAAGCGCCGTCCGGTGGAAACCATTGCCCCCCATTCAGGGCTAGGCGGCTGTGCGCCAAGACCGAGGAAACCGAGACCTGCTGCCGTCAGGATGATGCCCGCCATGTTGAGAGTGATGCGCACGATCACCGACGGAATGCACAGGGGTGCGATGTGGCCGAGCACGATGCGCAAGCTGGACGCGCCCATGAGCCGGACCGCAGAAATATGGTCCCTGCCACGGAGGCTGAGCGATTCGGCTCGGGCCAGACGGGCGATGGGCGGCCACTGCGTCAGGGCAATCGCGATGATGGCGTTGTTCAAGCTCGGGCCAAGCGCCGCCACGAAAGCCAACGCCAAAATAAGGCTGGGGAAGGACAGGAACAATTCCGTAACGCGCATCAGAATTGTATCGAGCCAACCACCATAATAGCCGGCGAGACAGCCGACGATGAGGCCGATGGGCGCAACGATGATACTGACGATCATGACGATGGAGAGTGTAATCCGGCTCCCCCACAGGATGCGGCTCAGAATATCCCGGCCAAGTTCGTCGGTCCCGAAGAGGTGCTGGACATTTGGCGCGAGCAAAGTTTCGCGCAAATTCTGCTCGAAGGGCGAATATGGAGCAAGCCATGGCACCAAGATCGCGACGAAAACCAGCACTAGTATAATCGCAAGACCGGCGATACCGAGCGC
>NZ_JBFUMG010000399.1:0-4182 GCF_054049495.1 Phyllobacterium sp. P5_D12
GCGTCGGCGCTGGCGGGTCATACAGCTGGGCCGATGACAAATACGCGCTCTATGGCGAAGTGTCGTTGAACACCAGCCTCAGCGACTTTGCCGACAGCTACAGCGTCAATGGCACGACCGGCTTCAAAGTGAAGTTCTGATCCCTGTGTATTCAAAGCGTCCGGCAGCATCTACATCTAGCCCGAGGCCAGCCTTGGAGTTCCTTCACCATAAATAGCCGGTATAGCTCGCACTTGGGCGGCCATCTGGATCATCATCGAACTCTATTCGCATAGGGATCATTCCCTGCGTATAATTTGGCCTTCATCCATCTCGAAGACGCCGCTGCCGCCGCCCTGGGAATGGAAATCTATTTCCAGCTCCCGCCATCTTCCAAGCACCCTGTCACATGAACTGCATTGAATCAGGGTGTGATCCTGCACGTCATCCGGTATGCGTAGATAGACCGTTCCGCACTTCGGACATTCAAGTTTGTGGTCGAGGCGTTTGTTCATCTGATGCCCTCCGACTTCCGCCTAATAAATTTTACGCTCAATTTTCATTGCTTCAATTGTATGTCTACTGGAGGACAATCGGAACGATCCTCTTGCTGACGTGTTGTCATCGAAATATCCACATTTCAGGCGGGTTGGGATGACCAAAAAGGGACAAATCCGAGCACCCGCCGAGGTATTCAAGCGCGGAAGTCGCCACAAGGACTTTGCGGAGCATATGCAAACCGGGCATAGCACTCCTGAGTCTGACGAGAGATTTCAGGAGCTCTTAGATCGGCTTAAATTAGCCGAGAAAAATCAAACGAAATGAAGCATCCGATATCTGTTTCACAGCGGTGAGCGTGGGGCCTGATTTTCAACAGCCTGGTCAGCCTCGTCCTGGGCCAGGATCTGCTCGCCTTGGGAGTCGCGCCAGCCTTTTAGGTAGGCAGCAGCGCGCGGCTTATTCGCCTGCCGCCATTTCCGAGACCTCGCCGCTGCTTTGGCTTTCTGCTCGGGAGTGGGCGGATTGGCGGACCGCCATTTACGCTGCCTTGCTGCTACCTTAGCCTTACTCTCCGCCCCAGTCACATCATCGCCTTTTGTCATGCGGGCTCCCTATATTTCTGCATCGCCTTTATGCTCGCCGCAATACCATTCCAGCCCATAGCGCTTGTCAAAACCGAACGATCCCCACGACGTACAGCCTTCGTGCATGCAGTAATGCTCAAACAGACCGGTTGGAGCTTTGTCTATGTGGGAAGGGTAAGCGGGTTTTTCGGGTGTTTCAGACATCGTTTCTTTAGTCAGCGCCTTCTAGTTTGATGAAGATTTTACCGTAGTTGCCCCAGGGAATGTCCTTACGCGCGGGAAAAACGAAATCGTCAGCTTTTCTGATACGCAGGTTTGACTCTGTATGTTTAACGTCGGCTTCAATACTGAGATGGTCGCTGTCTTCCGYGAAAAAGCAACAGCGTTCCCCTCCTTTCGTGAAATCCAGCAGTTGGACATCGTACCGACCGGATTGAAACGAAACCATGACCGATAGAGTCGTATTCAGGGTTACCAAACAGCTTTTATACCTCTCGCACGTCGATGAGCCATAAAAGATGGCGTTGTCGTCTCTCAGCAGTCCAACCTGCGCGATGTAGGTGCCACGCGTCGCATGGTCCGTGGCGTGGGCCGCGGTAGCGAACGGAAGCCATGCGACAAGGAAGATACCGACCAGGCTACGGCTGATTGCGATATCAATCATAATAGCAGCGGCTGCTCTTCCTCTGCCTTGGGTTGTGGCAAAACAATCAGTTCGTTATCGGGCAGGGGTCTTTGCAACGTCAGCGCTTCTTCAGCCGGCGCATTCATCCAGACATCGATTTCCTCGGAGGTGCGCAAAATGACTGGCATAGCCTGTTCATGGATCGGTTTGACGACGGCATTCGGGAAAGTCGTCAGAAACGCGAAAATGTCGGCTTGCATTGGACCTTCCTTTTTCTTCCGCACGCTGTACCAGCTCGTCCAGATGCCCGCGAACCAGAACAGCGGTTTGTCCTCATTGAGAGCAAACCAATGGAGTGGCTTTTTCTTCGTGACCGGATCCGGAACCTTGCCGTATTCCGAGAAGCTTGTCGCAGGAACAACGCAACGGTTTGCCGGACCAAGCCAGGCCTGCCAGTGCGGTGATTTCACGTTGCGGATATTCGTCACACCGTAGTCGACTTCGCTCTTGAGAAACTGTGGCGGCGTCGGCATGCCCCATCGGGCGATTGCCAGTTCACGGTCGCCATTAGCATCCTTGCGACCAATCGGTGCAGGATAGTCGGGAAAGACATCCATTTGCGGCGTCAGCCGGTTGGTCAGGTCGTTGAGCGGCATGAAAAGTTGCCGCATCGCTTCATGGGTGGTTGTGGCGTTGTAGAGATTGCACATGGCTCGATGATAATTGATCCATGGTTGTTCGCAAGCTGGCGGGTGCGGCATCTTCGGTCTTGACGAAATAGGACTAGGTTCTCATTTTGTTCTCATGACTCWGGCCATCAGAACATTGGGACAGGCGGCTCGCCATGGCATGCTGGTGCGAACCCGCTGCAGGAAATGCAACAAGACCGCGAGCTTCACTGCGGGCAGTCTGAGCGAGATGTTTGGCGACGGTCGTGAAATCAGAAGCGTAAAATTCAAGTGCAAGGATTGCAACTGCACCGATTGCGAAGTGCTACCGTACGAGGACATTTTTGAACGCAAGCCGAAGCCGCCCGTTACCAGCGAAAATGGCACCATCGGTGCGATGATCGATCACGGCTATACGATTTGGGTATTCTGTCGCAGACGAGGGTGCAAACACTCGCGAAAGATGGATCTGCAGATGCTGGCGAAAGAGCTCGGGAGAGACCACAGCGCCATGCACAAAGAACTGGCACCCAGGTTGAAGTGTTCGGCGTGTGGATCCAAGCAGCTTGGCCTGAGTGCCACGCCCTATTGAGGGGGTGGTAGGGCAGAGCGTGCCCGCATTGCTTGGTTCAACAGCGCCAGAGTAATCAATGGTCTCAATTGAGTTTCAACTTTTGCCGTTTTTCCGCCCGTTATTGCGCAGGTAAATTTGAAACGCTTGTTGATTTAAAACAATAATCTATCGGCCCGTCATCGGAGGTTTCAAGGCGAGATGCCGACTGGTTGACGTATGGAGCGGCGTTTCATCGACTTCGCCGACCTCATTCCCGCCGATGATGCGGTGCGCGGCGAGGCAAGCAGCGCCGCCCCGGCGAGTGCCGTGGCGCTGTTGGCGGGCAGCACTGCTGGCGAGTAAATTGCGCCAGCGTCACGGAACGACTTTGACCGGCAGACGTTGTGCCTCCGGCACCAGAACCGGAGAACGACATGAACACGCGCTTTTTCGCGCTGGGTCTCGTCGGCGGGCTGACGTGTCCTCTTGCGCTTGCCCAGGACGATGGTCAGACAGCTTTCAACAACAGCTGCCGCACTTGCCATACGATGAAGGAAGGCGACAACCGGCAAGGTCCGAACCTCGCCGGCATCGTCGGCCGCAAGGTCGGCTCATTGCCGGACTACAACTACTCGTCGTCGATGAAGCAGTCCGGCATCACCTGGGACGAGGCAAATCTCGACCAGTTCATCGCCAAYCCCGACCAAGTGGTAAGAGGCAACAGCATGAAACCCTATGGCGGCATTACCGATGCCGCGCAACGCAAGACGATCATCGAGTTCCTGAAGTCGGGCGACTAATTCCTTTCGGCATGAAAACGGTCGGCACAATGGGCCACAATTCGTTCCACATTTCGCGCCACATAGCATAGGAGAGAGGCGGGAAAATACAGCAAAAACAACAACCATACTGACCCTCGGAAGCCACCCGTCAGTACCATCTGTCCAGGAAATCTGTCGCTAACATTTTATGCCGATGGGACCGCCCAAGGTTTCGAGACGGTCCTGGCTAACTAAGCGGTCATAAGTCCGCCACCTGATTTCGCGTTCATTATCCAAGGCATCACCGAAGCGGGATCTTCAAGTATCTTTGCCTTTCGCGCAAAACCTTCGAAGGCCGCGTGGGCAACACTCAACGGTTTGTGACCATCAAACACTTCGCAGCAGGTCCGCCATGCAGTTTCATAAATGACATCGCGATGTGCGTCTGGCCAACTATCGAGGAATTCGATGGCGTCATCGAGTGTTGCAATTTCTCGGACAATCCTTGAAC
>NZ_JBFUMG010000400.1:0-4178 GCF_054049495.1 Phyllobacterium sp. P5_D12
TACTTATTCTGATCGCCCCTCGGCTGCTTAATTATATCGTTGCGCTTTATCTGATCATTATCGGCGTGACAGGACTGTTTCCGCATCTTCTCGCATGAGACAGCTGAAGATCTATGTTCGGGAGTGAATAAACTCTTTCTTGGATTTATATCGATTGAGTGTCCTGCAAGCGACTATCTGCGCATTGCGCTGATGCGGTGTTTTCGCTATTGCCAATGCGACATCGACTATAAGAGGTTTGAAGATGGCTGATCATCACGATACTGCACCAGCAGAATTGGGCGCTCCCATGGATTACAAGGAACATGAAAGCACTTACAATTTGTTCCTTTCGCTCTCGAAATGGGGCGTTGTATCCTGTGCTGCGTTGCTGGTTGCTATGGCATTCGGTTTTTTCGTCGGAGGCTTCTTCTCTGCCACACTCCTTTTCATCATTGTTTGCGTTGCCGCTTGGTTTTTCCTCTAGGGCAAGCTGTTTTGTAACATACCGGGCGGATAACCTACCGAAGGGCGTTCACTCGAACGATCCACATATCGGGGGTTCCAACCGTCATAAGTCGCTAGCCGCGCTGGTCTCGTCACGGGGCCACTGGTTTTGTTGTGTTTAACTTGCTTGGGGGTGAGAGCTTGGCTCAGACACTGTTCATACCGAAAGAGATCGACGAGCTGCGGGTTGGCGGTTCGCCGGAGACGGTCAAGAAGCTGATAGCGCTTGGGTTTGCGGTTGTGGTCGAGGCTGGCGCAGGGGTTGCCTCGCGCATTCCGGACAGCGAGTTTGTCGCGGCGGGGGCTGCGATCGGCAAGGCCGGCGATGCAGCCAGGGCCGATGTGGTGCTGAAGGTGCGCCGGCCGTCATCGGCCGAGCTCAAGGCCTACAAGAAGGGTGCGGTGGTCATCGCCATGCTCGACCCTTACGGCAATGATGCGGCGGTCAAGGCGCTGGCGGACGCCGGTGTCACGGCCTTCACCATGGAATTCATGCCGCGCATCACCAGGGCGCAGGTCATGGACGTTCTGTCGAGCCAGGCCAATCTTGCCGGCTATCAGGCGGTGATCGATGCGGCTTCGGAATATGACCGGGCCTTGCCGATGATGATGACGGCGGCCGGCACCGTGCCTGCCGCCAAAGTGTTCATCATGGGTGTCGGCGTTGCCGGGCTGCAGGCGATTGCCACGGCGCGCCGGCTTGGTGCGGTGGTGACGGCAACCGATGTGCGCCCGGCGGTCAAGGAACAGGTCGCCTCGCTCGGCGCCAAGTTCCTCGCGGTCGAGGACGAGGAATTCAAGGCAGCCGAGACGGCGGGTGGTTACGCCAAGGAAATGTCGAAGGAATATCAGGCCAAGCAGGCGGCCCTGGTTGCCGACCATATCGCCAAGCAGGATATCGTCATCACCACGGCGCTCATTCCGGGACGCCCCGCCCCAAGGCTGGTGACGCGTCAGATGTATGCGCGCATGCGTCCGGGCTCGGTCCTCATCGATCTGGCGGTGGAGCGCGGCGGCAATGTCGAAGGCGCGGTCGCCGGCAAGATTACCGAAGTGGACGGCGTCAAGATCGTCGGCCACCTGAATGTCGCTGGCCGCATTGCCGCGACCGCCTCGCAGCTTTACGCCAAGAACCTTCTCGCCTTCGTCGAGACACTGGTCGACAAGGATAGCAAGGCCATCAAGATCGATTTCGACGACGAACTGGTCAAGGCCACCGTGCTGACCCATGGCGGCAAGGTGGTGCACCCGAATTTTGCCCGTACTGAAGCCAGTGCTGGTGCTGCAACTGCAGCGTCAGCGCCTGCAGCCTCAGTGGCAAAGCCCGCTGCGGTCAAGAAGGCTGCCCCTGCCAAGCCAGCGGCAGCCAAGCCGGCGCCCGCCGCAAAGGCTGCCACGGCCAAGGCCGCCCCCAGGAAGGCGGCGGCACCGAAAGCCAAGACGGCCGCAAAGACCGCTGCCGCCAAACCCGCTGCGACCCAATCCCCTGCAGCCCCATCCCCTGCAGCAAAGACTGCCGCTAAAACGACTGAAGGAGAGGCATGATGGCTGCCGATGCAACCCTCGACAAGGCACTCGATGCCTTGAACCAGGCGACCGAGATGGTGCGTCAGGCCGCCGGAGCCATGCCGGATGCGGCAGGCGCTGCGGCGCATGCGGTCACCGGCGGTGCGGTCGATCCCTTCGTCTTCCGCCTGGCCATCTTCGTCCTCGCCATCTTCGTCGGCTATTATGTCGTCTGGTCGGTAACGCCGGCGCTGCATACGCCGCTGATGGCGGTGACCAATGCGATCTCCTCGGTCATCGTCGTCGGCGCGCTCTTGGCCGTTGGCCTCTCGGCCAGCGGCTTTGCCACCGGCTTCGGCTTCATCGCGCTCGTTCTCGTCAGCGTCAATATCTTCGGCGGCTTCCTCGTCACCCACCGCATGCTCGCCATGTACAAGAAAAAAGAAAAGTGAGGCGATGACTATGGCAATGAGCGTGAATTTCGCAACTTTTCTGTATCTGGTCTCCGGCGTCCTGTTCATCCTGGCGCTGCGCGGCCTGTCGCATCCGACGACCAGCCGCCAGGGCAATTTCTACGGCATGACCGGCATGGCCATCGCCATCGCCACGACGCTGGCTCTGGCCGAGCCAAGCCTCAAGGGGCTCGGGCTCATCGTCGTCGGCCTTGCCATCGGCGGCAGCGCCGGCGCCTATATCGCCAAGCGCATTGCCATGACGGCGATGCCGCAGCTCGTTGCCGCCTTCCACTCGCTCGTCGGCTTTGCCGCGGTGATGGTGGCGGCCGCCGCGGTCTATGCACCGGATTCCTTCGGCATTGGCGAGGTCGGCTCGATCCATGGCCAGGCGCTGGTCGAGATGTCGATCGGCGTTGCCATCGGCGCCATCACCTTCACCGGCTCGATCATCGCCTTCCTCAAGCTCGACGGGCGCATGTCGGGCAAGCCGATCATGCTGCCGGGCCGCCACGTCCTCAATGCGGGCCTGCTTATTGCCATCGTCGTTCTCGTCGTGGCGCTGGTCCTGACCGAAAGCCATCTCGTCTTCTGGCTCATCGTCATCCTGTCGCTGATCCTCGGCGGCCTGATCATCGTGCCGATCGGCGGCGCCGACATGCCGGTGGTCGTCTCGATGCTCAATTCCTATTCCGGCTGGGCGGCAGCAGCACTCGGCTTCACCCTCGGCAATCTGGCATTGATCATCACCGGGGCGCTGGTCGGCTCGTCCGGTGCGATCCTCTCCTATATCATGTGCAAGGGCATGAACCGCTCGTTCATCTCGGTCATCCTCGGCGGCTTTGGCGGCGAGACATCCGGGGCGGCGAGCGGCGAAGTCGAACAGCGCCCGGTCAAGCAGGGCTCGGCCGACGATGCCGCCTTCATCATGAAGAACGCCTCCAAGGTCATCATCGTGCCGGGCTACGGCATGGCGGTGGCGCAGGCCCAGCATGCCCTGCGCGAGATGGCCGACAAGCTCAAGGCCGAGGGCGTCGAGATCAAATACGCCATTCATCCGGTCGCCGGCCGCATGCCGGGCCACATGAACGTGCTCCTCGCCGAAGCCAACGTGCCCTACGACGAAGTGTTCGAACTTGAGGACATCAACTCGGAATTCGCCCAGGCCGACGTCGCCTTCGTCATCGGCGCCAATGACGTGACCAACCCGGCCGCCAAGACCGATCCGAAATCGCCGATCTTCGGCATGCCGATCCTCGATGTCGACAAGGCAGGAACCGTGCTCTTCATCAAGCGCGGCATGGGCTCGGGTTATGCCGGCGTCGAGAACGAACTGTTCTTCCGCGACAACACCATGATGCTCTTCGCCGACGCCAAGAAAATGGTCGAGAATATCGTCAAGGCACTCGATCACTGACAGCGACGGGCAGAAGAAAAGGTCCGCACTTACAAAAATGGAGGATACAAAATGGCTCAATGGGTACGATTTGACGATGAGGGCATGGAGGGCTTCGGCCTTCTGCAGGGCAAGGATATCGTCGTTTATCAAGGCAGCATGTTCGAGCAACCGATCGCCACCGACATGCGGCTGCCGCTCGCCTCGGTTCGCTTGCTGGCACCTTGCGAGCCTTCCAAGATCATCGCGCTGTGGAACAATTTCCATCAGCTCGCCGCCAAACTCGATGTCGCGAAACCCGACGAGCCGCTCTATCTGTTGAAGGCCCTGTCGAGTGT
>NZ_JBFUMG010000401.1:0-4157 GCF_054049495.1 Phyllobacterium sp. P5_D12
GCTTAGATTGCCCCACCTTACATGGCACCGACGCTCCGGCACCAGTCTCCAAGTACAACCTCAATCTCAGCAGCAGGATCACCGTCGCGCTTGAACGCCCACCAGATAAGGGCTCCCTGCCATATGCTGGCCATTTGCCAGCCCATCCGCTCGGCAAGCACAGCTTCTTTGGTCAACCGCCTGCCCAAGGACTGAGCAAGATATGTACCCCAGGCGGATCCACGTGCCCGAAGCGTCGGATTTCGCAAATCCTCCCGCAACAGAAGGAGCCCGTCTGTGAGGTTGTACTCTGTCGCGTCGCCGGGCATGAGCCGCATCAGCATTGAGATCGCACCAGCCGGACTGATGGGAGTCTCTATGTCAGCTGCAGCGGTAACCGCGTCGAGGCGATCCCAGGCGTATAGTAGGACCGCCTCGATCATCCCCTCACGAGTACCGAAACGCTGTACGAGCGTGGCGCCCGACAGTCCCACTGCCTGCGAGGCCTTAGAAAAAGTCAGCCCGACCGGTGGGGTCATCTCCAGCGCGGCCAATAGCCTGTCGAGGACAGCGCTATCCGAAATGGTCTTGCTTCTACCCATGTCGCAGTTTATAAACGATCGTTCGGTTATTATCAAGGGAGAGATGGCGCATGGCCAAAATTCTCGGATACATCGCAACCAGCCTCGACGGCTTCATTGCTACAGACGAAGACAGTCTTGACTGGCTGTTCATGTATAACGACCTTGAGCTTGGAGAGTACGATTACCGCCAGTTCATCAAGCGCATCAGGACGGTTGTTATGGGTCGAGGCACCTATGACTTTCTGGAAAAAGACGGCTCTCCCTGGGCCTACGGCGAGCAGCGCGTTCTGGTTGTCACTTCTAGGCCAATTGCCTCACCGAAGGGACAGTTAGAGAGGCGCAGCGATGTCGATGATCTTATCAGAGAGCTGCGAGGTCTCAGCGACGGCGACGTCTGGATTCTCGGTGGAGGGAAATTACAGATGGCCTTCATCGAGCGATGTGCACTGGACGAAATCGAGATCTATGTGATGCCGGAGCTGATAGGCGGCGGAACACCACTCTTTCCCCCTGCGGGGTTTCGGAAGGCTCTGCGCTTGCTCCATGTCAACGCGCTCGACCAAGGCTGTGCCCGCCTTCATTACGCCTTCGACCACACTGCGGAGAGCGAAATTACCGCATCGGAGGCATAATTTGATGGAGCAATGCGGATCCGGCCCTCGGTTTCAGTCATTTTACCACGATCGAGCCCCTGCCTCCGAACCGGCCCAATTTCTTCTTTTGCTGAGCCAGGCTGATGATCGAGTTGCGTCACTTGCGAACATAGTCCGGAAATTGTTCGCTGATGAGATCAATGATTGAAAGCGTTCCAGACAGATGTTTGCGCAGCGCAATTGCCGCGGCTTCCGAGTGTCCGGATTTTATCGCATCGATAATATCTTGGTGATCATTGAGGACATTTTGCATCTTGCCGGGCATAGGCAAATTAAGTCGCCGCAGCCGGTCCAGATGGACGCTCTGCCGGCGCACCGTCGACCAGAGGTTGAGAATGTTCGCATATTCGTAAATTTTACGATGAAAGTCTTTGTCGAGCGTGTCGAACGAATCGTAGGTTTGAGGCGAGGCCACATGACGTTGTCGCGCCAGAATTTCTTCAAGTTCTTTGGCCAGTTGTTGGGGAGCCTCTTGGGTCAGACGCCGTACGGCCTCGAGTTCAATTGACAGTCGCAAGAACTGGGCTTGTCTTGCATGGCCAATATCGATCTTTGCGACAACCGTTGCATATTGAGGAAAGACTTCGACGATTCCCTCTTCCTCAAGGCGCATGAGGGCATCGCGGACAGGGGTTTGGCTGACGCCAAACTCCAACTGCAGCGATGCGCGCGAGAGTATCGTGCCTGGAACAAGATCGACTGAAAGAATTCTGTCTCGCAGTATTTCATGGATCTGGTGCGCCACCTGCCGTGTTCGATCCAGAACACTCCCATTCACTCTTCCGCTCATATCAGGCTCTTTCGCTCATCCATTGACGACCGATAGCACAAAATTTGGGTTGATGCACTGATGTATTAGTGCTTTATAGGCATTGCGAAGTCGGAGGACCTTCGTCGGATGTGCCGGCGGGCGCAGTTGAATCAAATGGGAGGAAGACATGCGATTGCTTACAAATGGTATTGCCGCATTGGGCATGATCCTAAGTCTGGGCACGGTGAGCCAGGCTCAGGAGAAGACTGACATTTCCATTACACGCCAGCCAGGCATTCTGTATCTGGCGAGCCATGTCATGGAGACGCAAAAGCTTATCGAAAAACATGCGGCAGAAGATGGCCTGGAAGGTGTTACCGTCAACTGGCGCACCTTCAGCGGCGGCGGCGCACAAACCGATGCGCTTCTTTCCGGGAATGTCGACATCGTCAACACCGGAACGGGCAACCTGCTTCTGCTGTGGGACAGAACACGCGGCAAGGTGAAAGGGATCATCACCAGTTCGGCGCAACCGGTCATCATGGTGTCGCGTGACCCCAAGATCAAATCATTGAAGGACATCGGTCCGAGCGACAAGATCGCGGTCCCCACTGTCGGCGTTTCGACGCAGGCGATCCTGTTGCAAATGGCGGCAGGTCAGATGTACGGAGACGGCGATCTCAAGCATTTCGATCCTAACACGGTGCAGCTCGGACATCCCGATGCGATGGCGGCGCTGGCGAACAAGAGCCACGAGGTGGCCAGTCATTTCTCCGCGCCGCCTTTCCAGTATCTGGAGATCAATGCCGGCAACCACATCGTGGTCAATTCCAAGGACATCATTGGCGGTCCTTTAACTCAGGCGACGTTCTTCACGACAACGGCTTTTGCCGAAGCAAATCCTGTCATCATCAAGGCCGTGCGCGAAGCCACGGTCGAGGCAATCGACATGATCAAGAAGAACCCGAAAGACGCCTTGAGCGCCTACAAGCAGGTCTCCGGTGACAAAACCGATCTTAATACCCTGGTCAAGATCCTCGGACAGCCGGACATGATGGAGTTTCGCACCGATCCTCAGGGAACGATGAAGTTTGCAACGCATCTGCACAAGATCGGAACGCTCAAGACGATGCCTGCGGCATGGACAGACTATTATCTGCCAGAATCCGCGGATCTAAAAGGCAACTAACTGTCGGCAACAAGCCAACGACCTGGCAGAGATGCCGGGTCTTCCGACTTCCTATGGAGGCCCATATGTTACAGGCCATACAGCAAAAAATAGATCCAACAGCAGGTCTTCCCGATGTCAAAGCGGAAAGTGAGGCCAGGCCGCTTCTCACCGTGGACAAGGTAACGCTTCGCTACAAGACCCCGAATCTGCTGATAACCGCGACGGAAGACGTCAGTTTTTCTGTTGAACGATCCGACCGTTTTGTTCTTCTCGGACCGTCCGGTTGCGGCAAGTCCACGCTGTTGAAAGCCGTCGGCGGATACATGACCCCGGTGAGTGGATCAATTCATATCAACGCACGGCCGGTCAAAAAGCCTGGTGCCGATCGTATGATGGTATTTCAGGAGTTCGACCAGCTTTTGCCTTGGAAGACGGTACTGGAAAACGTCATGTTTCCGCTGATCGTTGCGCGCAAACTATCGCGCGGCGAGGCGGAGGCACGGGCCAAGGAGTATATCGATAAGGTAAAGCTCACACGCGCCATTGACAGTTATCCGCACACGCTATCGGGTGGCATGAAGCAACGCGTGGCGATCGCCCGCGGCATGGCCATGCAGCCCGACATTCTGCTGATGGACGAGCCGTTTGCAGCACTCGACGCTCTAACGCGGCGCCAGATGCAGGACGAACTGCTGCAGCTTTGGGAAGATACCAGGTTTACGGTCATTTTCGTCACACATTCGATTGCTGAAGCCATCAAGATCTCCAACCGCATTCTGCTGTTGTCGCCTCATCCGGGGCGCGTGAAGGCTGAAGTGATCGACGTTGATAGCGCCCGTCAGGACGATGGCAGCGCCGCCGCGCTCGAACGCGATATCCACAATCTGCTCTTTTCCGAGTCCGGCCACAGGGAGTGACGACAATGACAAGTCCGCAAATCATTCTTGCAGCCGATGTTACGACAAACAGGCAGCATACCAATATAGCCGAGGTCGAACAGAGGCTCGGTTCCCTCGAAT
>NZ_JBFUMG010000402.1:0-4148 GCF_054049495.1 Phyllobacterium sp. P5_D12
TTCTATATGGATACTGGCAGCCGCAAATGGGGTCGCCCCTATCTCAATCGCAAGTTTTACGCGCTGATCGGCGAGCGCATGCCCGATGATATCGTGCTGGTGATGGCGCGGCGCGACGGGCGCTACATTGCTGGAGCGATTAATTTCATAGGATCGAACCGGCTCTTCGGCAGGCATTGGGGCTGTATCGAAGATCACCGTTTTCTGCATTTCGAGGTCTGTTATCATCAGGCGATCGACTTCGCCATCGAACGGAAACTTCATGTGGTCGAGGCGGGTGCCCAGGGTGAGCACAAGCTTGCACGCGGATATCTGCCTGTGACAACGCATTCCGTGCACTATCTTGCCCACGCAGGATTGCGGCGCGCTATCGATGATTTTCTGCAGCGCGAACGCGAGGATGTTGCCTTGATGAGCCATGTTCTCAACGAGCACACGCCCTTCAAGAAATCCGACCAATAGTAAAATGAGGTACGCCATGACCGCACCCTATGACGCAAACAACATATTCGCGAAGATCCTGCGTGGGGAAATCCCGTCGCACAAGCTCTACGAAGACGAGGAAACCTATGCTTTCATGGACGTCATGCCGCAAGGCAAAGGTCATTGCCTTGCGATAACCAAGGCGCCGTTCCGCAATATTCTGGATGTTGACCAAGCCAGTCTGTCGGCCGTCATTACGACCACACAGAAGCTTGCACGCGCTGTCAAAACAGCCTTTGATGCCGATGGCGTCACTGTCATCCAGTTCAACGAACCGGCCGCCGGGCAGACGGTTTTCCACCTGCATTTCCATGTCATTCCGCGTTTTGACGGCGTCGCTCTGCGGCCGCATACCGGAACGATGGAGGATCAGAACGTCCTCGCCGAAAACGCGGAGAAAATCAGGCAGGCTCTAAGTTAGCAACAAACCGCAGAGCAGAACGGCCTCTCCGGCAATCACGCTGATGATCACACGTCTACCGAGAGCAAGATATGCAACGAAGCCTGCTGCGGCTGCACTTATCCTGAGAAACACCGATGTCTCCGCCAGCGCCCCACTCGGGTAGAGGATCAATTGGGCGATGACCCCTGCGACAAGCGACGTGGCGACGGCCCGCACTGCGATCAAAGCTTCGGAGTCTTCGCGGACCCGGCCACCGATGAACACGCCGATGAACCGCCAGACATCGGTCGGCAGCCATCCTGCAAGCAGGATGAAGAGATATGGCCACCACCAATCTGTGAGGCTCTGCCAGGTCATCGGGTGGCGCTCCTCTTGGCCAGATGCACATAAGCCATGGTCACAATCCCTCCGGCAACGCCGGTCAACAGCAGATCATAGGCAGGCGCAATGGAATGAATGATCGGGAACAGCAACAGGCCCGAGACCATAGCGACATGGACCGATCGATCGCGCGCCGAACCCCACAGCGAGGTCAAAAAATACATTGGTGTCAAAAAGAACAGCGCAGCGAAAACCAATGGCGGAAAGTCGGTCGAGAGAACATAGACCACAGCCACTACGAGTGTGTTGGTTAACGTCAACGTAATACCCAGACCGGCGAAATAACTCGTTCGCATATCGCGTGGAACATGCTTGAGCCGGTCCATGCCCATCACCCAGGCCGTGACGGCAACGAAATGCGATAGGAACAGCAAGGTAATCTTCCGCGTCTTGGGTCCGCGCATTTCCGGCACGAAGGCCGCCACCATTGGCATAAGGCGGATCGACGACAGGCCGACCGCAATTGCCGCGCCGAATAGTGAATAGCCGCCCGCAATTGCACCGATCAGGACGATATTGGCGGGGAGAGCCCAGATAATGGCGACCATGAACGTCGCCTGTAGCAAGGTCACGCCATTTTCGCTGGCAAACCCGGCAAAGCCCACATGCGCTGTCATCAGGATCAACGCAGGAATGCTGGTGATCAAAGATGCACCTGACAGAAACCACGAAAAACGGGTTCTCAGGTTCTCATCCGCATGGTGGGAGGGCAATCCGGAATCAGCCATGCCTTCAGCGATAAACGGAAGAGCGGATGCCATCAAGAAAAAGGCCACCCGAAGGTGGCCTTTTTGATTATTTCTTCCGCGGCACTTTTGGCACGGATGCCTTGGGTGGCAGCGAAGCGACGTTCCTGGTGGCCGACACATCGGCCCCCGCTTTTTCAAGCGGCTTCTTCGGTGCGGGCTTCTTCTTCGCCAATGGCTTCTTATCGACCGGTATTTCCTTCTTCGGCTTCACCACGACTTCGTCGGCGATGTAGTCGAGAACCAGACCTTTCGAACCATCAGGCTTCTCGGCAACCGAAACGCGGACTGTACCGCCCTTCTTCAGCCTGCCAAACAGCACCTCATCCGCCAGCGGCTTCTTGATGTGCTCCTGAATGACGCGGCCAAGCGGCCGCGCACCCATGCGATCGTCGTAACCCTTCTCGGCAAGCCATGCGATGGCCTCCGGCTGCAAATCGAATATCACACCGCGGTCGGCAAGTTGTGCCTCGAGCTGAATGACGAACTTCTGCACCACCTGATGGATAACCGGAACCGGCAACGCACCGAACGGAATGATCGCATCGAGACGGTTGCGGAACTCCGGTGTAAACAGCCGGTTGATCGCTTCCATGTCATCGCCTTCACGACGCGACGAACCGAAGCCGATTGCCGCTCTCGCCGCATCGGACGCGCCCGCATTGGTCGTCATGATCAGAATCACATTGCGGAAATCGATCTGCTTGCCGTTGTGATCAGTCAGCTTGCCATGATCCATGACCTGCAACAGGATATTGAACAGGTCCGGATGCGCCTTYTCGAYTTCRTCGAGCARCAGCACGCAATGCGGATGCTGATCGACGCCGTCGGTCAGAAGGCCGCCCTGATCAAACCCGACATAACCGGGAGGTGCACCGAGCAAGCGCGATACCGTGTGACGCTCCATATATTCCGACATGTCGAAACGCAGGAGTTCCACACCGAGCGAGGCTGCCAATTGCTTGGCGACTTCGGTCTTGCCGACGCCGGTTGGACCGGAGAACAGGTAGGACCCGATCGGCTTTTCCGGCTCGCGCAGGCCGGCACGTGCCAGCTTGATCGAGGATGACAGTGCTTCGATGGCCAAATCCTGACCGTAGACGACGCGCTTCAGTTCCGCCTCGAGATTGGAGAGCACGGCTTCGTCGTCTTTCGATACAGTCTTCGGCGGGATGCGGGCCATCGTGGCGATGGTTGCCTCGATTTCCTTGACGCCGATCGACTTCTTGCGTTTCGCTTCCGGCAACAGCATCTGGCTGGCACCGGTCTCGTCGATGACATCGATCGCCTTGTCCGGCAATTTGCGGTCATTGATGTAGCGCGCTGAAAGTTCGACCGCCGACTTGATCGCTTCCACAGTGTATTTGACCTTGTGGAAGTCTTCGAAATATGGCCGCAGACCCTTCATGATCTCGATAGCATCGGGGATCGATGGTTCATTGACATCGATCTTCWGGAAACGCCGTACAAGCGCCCTGTCCTTCTCAAAGAACTGGCGGAACTCCTTGTAAGTCGTTGAACCGATGCAACGAATGGCACCTGTCGAAAGCGCTGGCTTCAGCAGGTTGGATGCATCCATCGCACCACCTGACGTCGCTCCGGCGCCGATAATCGTGTGGATTTCGTCGATGAACAGGATCGCACCCGGAAACTCTTCGAGCTCCTTGATGACCTGCTTCAAACGTTCTTCGAAATCACCGCGATAGCGCGTTCCTGCAAGCAATGTGCCCATATCTAGCGAGAATACGGTCGCATCGCTAAGGACGCTTGGAACCTTGCCTTCGACGATGCGCTTGGCGAGACCTTCCGCAATTGCGGTCTTGCCAACGCCGGGATCGCCGACGTAAAGCGGATTGTTCTTCGAACGGCGGCAAAGGATCTGGATCGTCCGGTTGATCTCCTGATCACGGCCGATAAGAGGATCGATCTTGCCGGCTTTGGCGCGATCATTCAGGTTGATGCAGTAGGCCGACAAGGCGTCCTGCTTCTTCTTGGTCGCGCCCTCGTCCGACTCAGCGGCATGGCTGTCTTCGTTGGGGCTCTCGGCTCCGAGCGGGGTGCGCGGCTCCGAGGCGCCAGGGCGTTTGGAGATTCCGTGGGAAATGTAGTTGACCGCATCGTAGCGGGTCATCTGC
>NZ_JBFUMG010000403.1:0-4145 GCF_054049495.1 Phyllobacterium sp. P5_D12
ATATGGCGGTCTTCGCGATCCCGCGGGCGGCTGGTCCGGCTTTGATGCAAGGCCGCAAGCGACCAAGAACTTCCTCGCCTATTCACTGCAACGCCTGGGTGTCGACTATATCGACCTATATAGGCCGGCGAGACTCGATTCCAATGTACCGATCGAAGATACGATTGGTGCGATCGCCGACATGGTCAAGGCTGGTTACGTCAAGCACATCGGCCTGTCCGAGGTCGGTTCGGCCACCATCCGGAAGGCCGCAGCCGTCCACCCGATCGTCGACCTGCAGATCGAGTACTCGCTGATTTCGCGTGGCATCGAAGATGGTATTCTTGAGACCTGCCGCGAGCTCGGGATCGGGATCACCGCCTACGGCGTGCTTTCACGTGGTCTCATCAGCGGGCATTGGAAAAAGGGTAACACGGATCCAAGGGATTACCGCACGCATAGCCCAAGGTTCCAAGGGGATAATGTCGACAAGAACCTCGCGTTGGTCGAGGCGCTGCAGAGGATTGCGGCCAGCAAGGGCGTGACGGTGGCGCAGATCGCCATTGCCTGGGTCGCGGCGAAGGGCGAGGACATCATACCGGTGATCGGTGCGCGACGCCGCGACCGGCTGAGTGAGGCGCTGGGCGCTCTCGACATCAAGCTTACGAGCGAAGACCTGGGCGCTATCGAGAATGCCGTGCCGAAAGGCGCCGCTGCCGGGACGCGCTATGCCGAAGTGCAGATGGCGCATCTCGATAGCGAAGTTGGCGCTCACCGTTGAGTGCATATCCCGGAAGCAGTGCTGTTTCCGGGATATTATCTTGTGATTACATGGGCGGAACGACGCCGTTCGTGCCGACGACGACGCGCTTCGAGGTGAGGGTGCCATCGCTGCCCTTCTCGGCGGAGACGAAGACGGTAGCGCCGGGCTTCAGATCGTCCTTTGTGGCCTGTGCAAGGGTAACGATCGGCGTGCCGTCAGGAACAGCAATTTTCTTCTCGCCGCCACGATAGGTGACCGTCAGCGTGCGGCCATCGACGTCCTTGACAGCATCTGCGACTGTGGCGTTTGTCATGCTGCTATTCGGCTTCAAATCCCATGGGCGGTCGCCTTCACCTGTGCCCTTGAGTGCCGCCGGAAAGATCACCACCTCAAGCGCGCTGTTGCCCCCTTCGCTTTTAGGCACGTTGGTTATCCCGACAAAATCGCCCTTCTTGATGTCATCCAGCGACGCCTTGGCGACGCCGCCGACGACCCAACCATCACTCAACGTGACGGTTGCATCCGGTCCTTCGCGCGTTTTCACGACAATGGATGTGTCGTTGAAGCTCTCGATTGTTCCACGGACATTGGCCCTGTTGGACGCCTTCGTCGTCATGGTTGACTGACCCTTCTTCATCATGCTTTGGGCGCTGGCCTCCAGCGGGAGCGCCATCGCCACGCCAGCGGCCAGAGCCAGTATCGGAAGGGTTGATTTCAGCATTTTCATATCCATGACTTTGTACTCCTGTATGCACAGGCGTCCGGCGGGCGGGATTACCCAGCCGGTTTCGGCGCCTGTTTTTCCACGTGTCCGCCAAATTCACGTCGCATGGCGGACAGGATCTTGTTGGCGAAGTCGGCATTGCCGCGCGAAGAGAAGCGTTCCTGCAGGGCAGCGCTGAGAACGGGTGTCGGTATGGCCTCGTCGATCGCGGCCATGACGGTCCAGCGGCCTTCGCCCGAATCCGAGACGCGCCCCTCATAGCTCGCGAGCGCCGGATCGCCGTGCAAGGCATCGGCTGTGAGGTCGAGAAGCCAGGAACTGACAACGCTGCCGCGACGCCATACTTCGGCAATGTCGGGCAGATTGAACTCGTACTGGTAATGCTCGGGGTTCTGCAACGGCGTTGTTTCGGCATCGACCTCATGCGAGCGCAGGCCGATATCCGCATTGCGCAGAATGTTGAGGCCTTCCGCATAGGCAGCCATCAATCCGTATTCGATGCCATTATGGACCATCTTGACGAAATGTCCGGCACCATGCGGCCCGCAATGCAAGTAACCCTGATCGGCCGTGCTGCCGGCGACCGGGTTCTCCAGACGGCTCGGTGTTTCGGGTACATTGCCTTTGCCAGGAGCAAGGGCGGCAAAGATCGGAGAGAGGTGTTGAACGATATCCGTTTCGCCGCCGATCATCAGGCAATAGCCGCGTTCGAAGCCAAATATGCCGCCGCTCGTACCAACATCGACATAGTGGATGCCGCTAGATTTTAGCTCGCCGCTGCGGCGGATGTCATCGTGATAGTAGGAATTGCCGCCATCGATGACGATATCGTCCTTGTCGAGCAGCGGAACCAATTGTGCCAGAACCTTGTCCACGACCGCAGCGGGCAGCATCAGCCAGACGGCGCGGGGCTTTGCCAGCATGGCGACAAATTCCTGCACTGACGTGCTACCCTTGGCGCCGAGGCTCTGCAACTCCACCATGCTCTCGGCGCGCGTGTCGTAAACGACACAGTTGTGACCATGTTTCATCAGGCGCTGCGCCATGTTGCTGCCCATACGCCCCAGTCCAATCATACCAAGCTGCATCTCGAATCTCCGCCGAAGGGTTGGAATTGTCAGAAGGCTACACCTAAACGGCGACAGGGCAATGCCACTAACAAAGTAGGTCCGCGTATCTGGCGGCACAAGCGATGCAGGTGGTCATAAGATCGTGATGGAAAACAAAGCCAAGAGAAACGAACCGGAGACCAGTGCAGTCGCTACTCCGTCTCCGGTGGTGCTGCGACCCCCCAGTCCAGATCGGCGCCGAAGGGATGATCAATGAAAAAGGCCCAGGTGCCGTCAGCCAGCTTTCGATGCACCTCCATACCATGATGATGCACCTCCAGCGGATTACCGTCCTTGTCCTCTACGCGGCGCCGGCCTACCTGGACAGGCAGCCTTCTTAGCTGCCACTTCCGGCGCATAAGTGGCTCGGCTTCGAGGAAAGCCTGAGCCAGGTATGACTGCTAAACTGTGCTGTCACCATGACTCCTTAGCGTCGCCAAGGACTTAATGTCTCGACATCGTTCTGGCAAATCTGTGATGGGGAGCTAAAATCTAAAGATCGCTGGGATTATTTCTTCCAACGGCAGGTTCAGCTTCGAACGTCTAAAACGTTCGCCCCAATTTTAGTATCGAGCTTACGCTCAAGTTTTCGCGAGTGCGCTGTAATGGTGATCTCAAGTGATCCGGTTCCAACCTCCAATGCCAGAAGATGGCCGCCAACGGCCGCGAAGGTATGATCGCAGCCGACCCCGTGAGCATGAATCGACGGCTTGCCGTCTTGCCAAGCCAGCGAACCTGTAATGCTTGCCATCTCTACATTCTCGAACAATCTTGGATCGTATTGCTTCTTGGCGAAATCGAAGAAGCCGAAAGTGGCAAGCCTTGCGAATCCGAAGGCCGAGAAGCTCGCCGAGGGAATCTGTTCGCTCTCCATCAACGCCTCAGGTTGGACGAACAAATTGTCCCCTTGAAGCAATACCATGAGATAACCCGTCGGCGTCTTGATGAACCTGGCCGTCCCGATGTCGCCGGATGGGTAGGGCATCATCACCTCCTATGCGATTGTTGGTGTAATCCCGCCCTCGACACGAAGCGCTGCTCCATTGGTCGCCGCTGACAGCGGACTCGCCACATATGCCACCAGATCGGCGATCTCTTCGGGTTCGATCATGCGTTGCAGCAATGATGTAGAGCGTTCGTTGCGAAAGAATTCGGCTTCCATCTCCTCGGGCGGCAGAGAAGGGTCGCTGGCTACACTCTTCAAGAAGTCGACGATGCCTTCTGATCGGGTAGGGCCGGGGAGGACCGAGTTCACCGTCACACCCGTCCCCTTCGTCAACACCGCCAAGCCGCGCGATATGGCAAGCTGCGCCGTTTTCGTCATGCCGTAATGGATCATGTCCGGGGGAACGACGAGACCGGATTCGCTGGCGATGAAGATGATTCGTCCCCAATTTCGTTCCAGCATATCCGGAAAATATTGACGAGCGAGACGCGCACCGCTGAGCACGTTTACCTCGAAAAATTTTAGCCAATCAGCGTCAGTGATCTCGGTGAAGGGCTTGGATTCATAAATGCCGAGATTATTGACGAGGATATCAACGGTCGGGACTTCGCGGTGCAGAATCGC
>NZ_JBFUMG010000404.1:0-4133 GCF_054049495.1 Phyllobacterium sp. P5_D12
CCAATTGTCCGGCGGGCAGCAACAGCGTGTGGCGATCGCCCGCGCGCTGGCAATCCGACCCAGACTGATGCTGTTCGACGAGCCAACCTCCGCCCTCGATCCGGAATTGGTGGGCGAGGTGCTGGCCACCATGCGCGACCTTGCCAAGGAAGGTTTGACCATGATCGTGGTCACCCATGAAATAGGTTTCGCTAAGGAAGCAGCGGACCGCGTCGTGTTCATGGACGGAGGCGTCGTCGTCGAAGAGGGTCCGCCGGCCGCGGTTCTTACCAATCCATCCCATCCCCGCACCAGAAGTTTCCTCAGCCGCTTCATCTGACCGGCGGGCCGAACAAAACACGGAAGACAGTCTCATGCCACAAACTTCAAACGAGTTCGCTCGCATTGCGGATTTCGACGATCGGACCGCCGAGCTCATCGAGACGCGCAGGCATCTCCACGCACATCCGGAACTCTCGTTCGAGGAGCATGAAACGGCCGCCTACGTCGCCGATCGCCTGGAACGCTGGGGTTACGAGGTGACCCGCAACGTCGGTGGCCTCGGCGTCGTCGGTCGGCTTCGGCAGGGTGCAGGCGGACGCAGCATCGCCATTCGCGCGGACATGGATGCCCTGCCTATCATGGAAGGAACCGGCCTGCCCTACGCCAGCACATCCGCCGGCAAGATGCATGCATGCGGCCATGACGGTCACACGACAATGTTACTCGGCGCAGCCGAATATCTGGCGCGTACCCGCCATTTCAACGGCACGGTCAATCTGATCTTCCAGCCTGCCGAGGAAGCCGGTAAGGGCAGCGGCGCTCAGGCAATGATCGAAGACGGGCTTTTCGATCGTTTCCCCTGCGACGCGATCTTCGGATTGCATAATCATCCCGGCGCGCCTGCCGGCACCTTCCTGATGCGATCGGGCCCGTTGATGGCGGCCTCCGATACCGCGACGATTACCGTTTTCGGAAAGGGCGGCCATGCCTCCCGCCCGCATCTGACAGTCGACCCGATCGTCGTCGCTGCAAACATGGTTATGGCGCTGCAGACGGTCGTATCCCGTAACGTAAATCCTATCGAGACCGCGGTCGTGACGGTCGGAACCATCCATGGCGGCACGGCATCAAACGTGATCCCCGAAACGGCCGAGATCGTGGCAAGCATTCGCTCCTTCTCGCCGGAGGTCCGTGACATGCTGGAGCGGCGCGTGCGTGGCATCGCAACGTCAATCGCCGAAGCGCACGGGGCCAGCGTTTCGATCGACTATGAGCGCGGGTACCCAGTCGTCATCAACTCGGAGAACGAAACGGCCTTCGCGATCGACGTCCTCAAGGAACTGGTGGGCGACGCCAAAGTGGGAGTGTGCCCCATGATTCCGGGTAGCGAGGATTTCGCCTATTTCCTGGAACACAAGCCAGGCTGCTTCCTGCGCCTCGGCAATGGCGAGAACTCGCCGATCCTGCACAGCTCGAAGTACGACTTCAACGACGACAGCCTGACCACCGGTGCCGCCATGTGGGCCCGGCTCACCGAGAGATTTTTATCGTTGTAGCCTCACCAAGTTCCAGACGTCAAACTCGCAGCCGAAGCTGCGTCTGAAGAAGCAGACAAGTCTACTCGATTGCCGTCACCTCGGCACCGCGGATCCGGAGTTCTGGTAGGATACTATGCGAGCCGCCCAGCAACCCGATCGGCAGTATGGCGAAGGCATTGGTGCCGGCCGGCATGTTTGCGATACGCTCGACGAAAAGCGCGCGTAGGCGATCGGCATCCATGAAATCGGTGGGCGTAAAAATTCCCTTGGCGGCGATTTCCTCTCCAAGRCTGGCGATCTCTGCGCTCTTGCCGGCCTTGTAAAGTTCATCGAGGTATTCACCAATGGGCCCGATACGACGGCGCAGGTCAAGAAGATAGGTGATCGAGGCTGGGCCGACGGAATTGATGATCTCCAAAGTCGGGGGCTTTTGCATCAACTGCATCTCGCCGTCGGAGGCGAGCGTCTTGACAGCACGCCCGATGGAAACGCCATAATTCGCGAGCTCGAGGCCGATACTCGGCGCGTCAGGAGTGAAGGAATGCTGTCCTTCACCAATGAGAAGCAAGCCCACCTCGAAACCGGAAAGCCTCTCGGTCGCATTTCCCGCTTGCGACGTTGAGAGGATGGTCTTGAGTTCCTCCTGATGGGGCTGCGGCAGGCGGGGGAAGACGGGTTTAAGATCGCTGTTCTTGAACTTTGTGGTAGACAGAATGAGGCTAGGGTTCATATCTATCAGAACCAATTTGGATTGGTCTATCAGACGCTTTCCCTCGGCCATGATGTCCGGGAAGAAATCAGCGCGGACGCGCACATAGCCGAACAGCACAATTTCTTGCGACTGGAATTTGGCGCGCCAAAATAAGGAGCTCTTCCTATTTGCCGCTCGTGACATCTCCGGCAAGGAGAGCACAACCATAAGTGCCGCAAATTGGCGGCGGTTAATGCGCATGGTTGCCTCCTCGTTGATCCGTCCCATGGCCTCGTCAATGGCGGTGCTTTCGCAATTGAACTAACCTCGTGAAACAGCATTTGTTCCGGTTGTCGCCAAATTCCGGATCGCAAAGCGTCACCCAGCGTGGGCATTTCGCTGCTTGGGAACAGCCACGCGACCTTCCATTCGCTGCACCGGGGGCGCTGACGTGAATTCCAATCGTGTATAGATCGCGCGGCAGCTAAGAAGGTAACTGTATGGAACTGACGATAGGCACGATCCTTGTCGCGTATTCCTGATCAGCTTCATGCACCAACGGCAGATCTATCGCGCCTGCTACGGATTGCTGGTCTTGACGGCTTTGAAACTGTTGTGGGACGGCGTTACCGGTTTTTTTGCGTGATCATGCGAGAACCCTTTCGTGGTTTGCTCAGCATCACATGCGGGCCAAAATTGGCTTTTGCAGGTTGGCTCACCCCTTGAAAAGCCCACTAAATTGCGCATCCCTTTAGAAACAAATTGGCGCACATTTTCGCTCGAGCTACAATCTCTTCGACGTTCGGCGCTGGCATTTGGCGCAGCATGGCTGCACGCTGCGGTTCCATGGCCATCATTCCCCGCAACATGCCGCTTGCGGCATGCGGATCGTCTAGCTTGATACGTCCACGCTCGACCTGTTCGCGAAGCCACGCCTCCATCAACGCATTGGTTCTTACGATTGCTTGCTCATAGAACGATGCTGCGAGTTCCGGAAACCGATCGGATTCGCCAATGACGAGGCGCATGATCCCAATCGTGTCGTCGGAGAGGGTAAGCATGCCATAGGCCGTCAGCACGTGTTCAAGGCCGACCCCTAAGTCATCGTTGGCATGCCCGGCGGGATCGACTGCCAGCAGAAAGCGGCCAATTCGAACGGATACCATGCAGGCGAACAGGTCTGCCTTGGTGGGAAACAGCCGATAAAGGGTTTTGGTTGAAACGCCGGCATTCCGGGCAATGGCGCTGATGCTCGCCGCGGCATAACCGCTTTCGTGAAACTGCGCATTGGCGGCTTCGACGATAACGCCTTTCGTATCATCGTCGCAACGAACTTGTGGCCGGCCCCGGGGGCGTTTCTCGATTTTGTGAATTACGACCATAACGATTTTCCAAAATAGCAATTGACAGCTCGTTTATACGGCGTATTTTAGAAAACGTCAAGTTTCGTAAATGGAGTTCATCAATTGAAGGCCGCAGCCCAAGTGACGGCGACCCGGAAATTCGGAGACCACAATGAGCAAGCTGCAAGCCTTAAACAACAATGTTGTTCAACCCGTTGAAATTGTCCCCACAGCGGAAGCGGGTTCGCCTGTCCGCATCGCGGAAGCGCCCCAGACGTCGGCCTCTGATGAGAAGCCGGTCCGGAAGCGTGGACGTCACTTACTTTTCGGTACAGCCGCGATCATCTTGCTTGCAGCCGGTGCCTATTATGGCCACGATTACTGGACGGTGGGTCGCTTCCACGTGGAGACTGACGATGCCTATGTGAAAGCGGATAATAKTTCGGTCGCGCCAAAAATTTCGGGATACATCGCCGAAGTCCTCGTCAAGGATAATGAAACGGTGAAGTCAGGGCAGCCCCTTGCCCGCATCGACGACAGGGATTTCAAGACGGCGCTCGAGCAGGCGATGGGCGATGT
>NZ_JBFUMG010000405.1:0-4132 GCF_054049495.1 Phyllobacterium sp. P5_D12
AACCGTAACCGTGACGATTGCAGTTTCCGCACTTGTCTCGCTGACACTCACGCCAATGCTGTGCGCCCGTTTTCTGCGAGCGGAACACCACGCAAAACATGGCAGGCTCTTCCTGGCATCGGAGYGAGCCTTCGAAGCACTGCTGAACGCGTACCGCGTTACGCTCGATATCGCCTTGCACCACCATCGCATAACTTTTGGCATTTTCCTGCTAACGCTCGTTGCCACAGGTTACCTTTTTATCAGTATCCCAAAGGGCTTTTTCCCAATTCAAGATACAGGCTTGATTACAGGCCTTCTACAGGGTGCACAGGATACATCGTTTGCCGACATGGCACGCCATCAGGTAGAGGTCGGCAAGGTGGTCGCCAGCGATCCCGCGGTCGCTACGGTGGGGATGGCTGTCGGCGGCGGATCCGGTAATACACTCAATACCGGGCGTATGTTTATCACTCTCAAGCCACACGATCAGCGAGATGCGACGGCAAGCCAGATCATTGGTCGCCTGCGCCCAAAATTGGCGCAGGTTGAAGGGGTGAAGCTGTTCCTTCAACCGGCTCAGGATATCAATGTCGGCGGTCGGAGTTCAGCGACCCAGTTTCAATATACGCTACAGGATGGCGATGCGAACGAGCTGAATAGCTGGGCGCCGAAGCTTTTGGCAAAATTAAGCTCCTTGCCTGAGCTTACGGATGTTGCGACGGATCAGCAATCCAACGGAACAACCGTCACTCTCGACATTGATCGGGATCAAGCGGCTCGCTTTGGGATCACGCCTCAAAGCATCGACGACACGCTCGACGATGCTTTTGGTCAACGGCAAGTCACTCAATATTTCACCGACATCAACAGTTATCACGTGATACTGGAATTGTCTCCGAAGGCTCAGAGCTCACCACAGGCAATTAACCAGCTCTACATCAAATCGCCACTGACCGGTGCGCAAGTTCCGCTCAACGTGCTTGTAAAAGAGACGACGCAGCCGACCACCGTTCTTGCGATCAACCACCAGAGCCAGTTTCCGTCGGTGACGCTATCATTCAACCTTGCTCCGGGAGTGGCTCTGAGCCAGGCTGTTTCGGCCATCCACCAAGCCGAAACTGCCCTGGGAGTGCCCCCGACACTCATTGCTACCTTCCAGGGCAATGCGCAGGCATACCAGACATCCTTAGCCAGCGAACCTTTGCTCGTTTTGGCCGCGTTGGGCGTGATATACATCATTTTAGGTGTGCTTTATGAAAGCTACGTCCATCCGCTGACCATCCTGTCAACTCTACCATCCGCAGGTCTCGGCGCTCTCATCATGCTGTGGAGCTTCGGCTTCGACTTCACGGTTATCGCCCTGATCGGCGTCATTCTCCTAATCGGTATTGTCAAGAAAAACGGCATCATGATCGTTGATTTCGCTATTGCCGCGGAGCGCGAGCATGGCTTGCGACCGGAGGAAGCAATCCGGCAGGCGTGCCTGCTACGCTTCCGGCCAATCATGATGACGACGATGGCTGCAATTCTTGGCGGCATTCCTCTGATGATGGGGCATGGGACGGGCTCCGAACTGCGACAGCCCCTGGGATACGCAATGGTTGGAGGCCTCATTTTGAGCCAGGCAATGACACTCTATACGACACCGGTTGTCTACCTCTACCTCGACAGATTGAGCCTCTGGATGTCGGGGCGGAACAGAACGTCCTTTCCCGCAGCTGTTACTACGAGTGAACCGGCCGAATAACAAACCGTTCTGAGTTGAGGACGGGCTCCCTCATGGGTAACGCCCAACAGTCAAATATGGCGCCGCTCGTTTGAATTCTCAACGGCACCACTGCTTGATCGCGAGCGCAATCGCCTTCGTATGATCGACCAGATCGCGTACGGAGACACGCTCGTTCGGCTGATGTGCCCGTGCGGGATCTCCAGGTCCAAAGTTGACAGTGGGAGGTTTGCCGAAGCCCATTGGCCAACCGATATCGCCGTGCGTGCCGAAAACCAGACAGAAACGGTGACAGGCTGGCTTTTCCGACCGCTTTCCAGAAAACCTTATAAGAGGGATTGACAGCTGGAACTTCCGCGCAAGCCCGCCCAAAAGCCATTCTATGCGGGCTGGATGTTTGCGCAGCTGGGGATCTGCCCGGCAGACATTGAAGAGGTGTTCTTCGATCTTACGCTTCACTTTTCCGTCAAAACCCAAACTCATTTTTCTCACTGGGCAAGTACTGAGCGTCGATGATAATCAAAAGCTTGACGCTTGGGCGAAGAAAAGGCTGGGCGCAGGCGATGATTTAATTCAGCGGAGCAAGGCTTGGTAAACCCAGTCAAAGCCAACTGCGAGAGCGATCGATACGACAATAACCACTAGAAGAATGATCTCCGCCAAATCCAGGTGCGGCATGTGGTTGTAACGAGGGCGATTACTAGACTTAGACATTCTGGCCTCCATTAAAAGGCAATCATTAAAACCGTTATGGGCCGGTACAAAGAACCTCATCCGGAGTTCGTCCCAGGGGAAGGATATTCTTTAGCCATGCCATCAAGTATCCCATCCACTTTAGCATTCGAATCCGGTCCCCAATCGTTATGGGGGGCCGGGATTCGAAGAGCCTACGATGGGTTACTGGCAGTATTCGTCGTAGAGGGGAGAGTTCCAACGGAACGGGTACTCGCAGGAATAGTAGGGACCCCAATAATTGTCGTCACGGCGAAAGTCCCTAAAGTGACCCCTGCGGTCCGCAAAGCTATGGCTCGTCGCGAATCCATGAGCACTGTTGAAGGTGCCATCACGGCCAAAAATGCCACCGCTGCGGGAGCCGTGACCGCTACCGCCGAAGTCGCCGCGACTACCGGCAAAGCTATTGCCGCCGCCGCCATGGCCGCCGCCTCCGCCATGAGCCATCGATTCAGTTGCCGAGCCGGCCGCCAACATTGCACCTAAAGCGGTTATCGCTAAGATTGTTGCTGATTTTCTCATAATTGACTCCTTGAAAGCTTCCAGTTGTGAAAGCTAACCTAATATGGAGATAGAAAGTCTGCCGATGTATTATACGTTGGTTTATATGCGTAGGTCTTGGGTTTTAAGCGTGGGTCACAGGTTTTAGGTCGCCAACCTACAGTATATGATGTCGGTGTATCGTCACATAACATGTAGAAGTATTTTTGAGCCGAAGGCAAAGCATGACCCAACCCGTCTTCTGACCGTAGGTTCTGCCTTGTTTCATCCTACTTCGTGGGCCCTGCTTACTAAGAGTTTTTGCATGTCCCGTTCTCAAGCACGGACCCGCAAACCCTGGCCCTTGCCGACGATGCAGTCGATCCGGACGACGTCACCGACCTATATCGGAACGGAATGCAACGCCCAAAGATGCTTTAACGTTTGCTCCAGACACGCCGCCGATGCGACATGAATTCCCGCTTCGGACTGCTTCAAGGCTTTCACAATCAGTCTGGTTCGCCCACCGATATAAACCTAAGTATGGCTCAATCAAACCAGCGAATTATTCACGCGCACCTGAGTATGATGGAGTATTTATAACTGCATAGTTACAAACAGGTGGAATAGAAATTACGCAAGGAGGGTAGCAATGCTACCTGACCACCCGATTCCTTCTGATGCCAAGGATTTAATGCTATGGAGAAGCTGGATACGATTTGGATCATGCTGTTTCTAGTAGGTTCCGCCGCCATCGTGACCCTTGCATTTGCCACCGGCGATATATTTGCCCTGAATTGAGCCTACGATACTGCATTTTTGGCGCCTTCTGCCCCCTGCAAGTTGAAGCTACGGCCGCCGCCTGTTCTCTCAATCAAGGACCAGCGCATACTGCAACACAGCACTTTCTTCAGGTTTCTCCGGTGCACTCGTGCTGATCAATCGCTGAGGTGGATTTACTAAGATAATCCATTCCGATCTGAGACGGCCAACTCCTCTTCAGGGAACTATTCATGACGGACGAACGCGAAATCAGGGCGGATCTATCCCGGTGTCTCGGCGGCTTTGGCGGTTTGGGATGATCCTTTCCTTCCGGTCTGATGTTGCCCTCGCTCTTGTCGAGGCGACGTGTGTTCGTGCGCTGGAACGCGCGCCGCTCCTCATAAGCAATAGTCGTCTTGATTACTGGTTGTTCTCGACACTGCATTCGAT
>NZ_JBFUMG010000406.1:0-4110 GCF_054049495.1 Phyllobacterium sp. P5_D12
CGACCACCCTTTCGCGATAATCGTTGAAGTCGCCGCAGATCACCCAGCGCTTGCTCGCCGCGCCGCCGCTTGTCGCAAATTTGTCCTCGATGATCCGGCGGACCGCTGTCGCTTCCGCCACCCGCACGGGCATGGTCGATGCGCGCCCATCCACGCCATTGCGGGGTGAGCCCATCGATTTGAAATGACTGACGAAAAGCGTCAGCGGTTTGCCGCCGATGCGCACATCGATTTCCAGGCAATCACGTTTGAAAATGCGCTCATGCGGTTCTATTCCCAAGAGGGCAAGTTCGGGATTGTGAATTCCGAGATCATTGTAGGTGAGATGCGCGTGACTGGTCATGCCGATAAATTCGATGGGCTCGCCGTAACGGGTCTGGTCCCGCATCAACATAGCGACGTCGATGCCACGGCTGTCATTGCCTTCGACCATAAACTTGTGCCGGTAGCCCTCACCGACCATCTTGAACAGATAGCCGAACTCGAAGGCGTTCAACGCGCCGATATTATCTACCTCCTGCAGGCAGAGAATATCCGCATGGGTTTCGGCGATCGCCAGCGCGGTCAGTTGCCGCGTGTCGTCGGCATAGGCAATCGCTCGCCCCTGTTCAAGCTGCCGGTATTGTTCCTCATCCTCTATCTGGAACAGCTGCAACGTCCGGTCCTTGTTGAGATTGTTCTTGAATCCCGAAAAATCGAAACGATTCATGAGGTTTTCGACATTGAAGGTGGCGATGCGAACGGACATGCGGAAACTCGAATGTTTGAACCATGTGACGGGAACGACGTTCCGATTGACGAGAACCTAGCCGTATTGACTGGCTGCCACCAGTGGCGATCCTCGCGACAAGTCCTTATATGTATGTATTCGGATCAGGACAGAACGATGATGAAAGCCTTGACGATCATACTCGCGGCCCTCGGCTTTATGCTGACAACCCAACTTGTCAGCGTATCAGCGCAGGAAATCCAGGGCTACCGTCCGGCACCGCGCGGGCTCGATACGGTCCCGAGAAAACCCTATATTCCGGGCAGCGGCACCCCATCCAATCCTGCTTTGCGCAACTGCACCGGATCGGCGGCCTGCTATGATTTTCGCGTGCATCGCCCCATCGGCCCATCCGGCCGAACACAGGTTCAACGCTGCAGCGCTCAATACCAATCCTATCGGGCTTTCGACAATACCTATCAGCCCTTCACCGGCCCACGCCGCCGCTRCGATCTCTAGCAATCAAAAGGCTGCTGGTTCAAATTCCGCTCTTGCATCCGGCGCCGTCTCAATCGACGAAAAAGGCCGGTGGATCGCTCCACCGGCCTTCAATTCAACCGAAGGGTCTTAATTCTTTGCTTTGTCGACCAGCTTGTTGCTGCCGATCCACGGCATCATGCCGCGCAGCTTTTCACCAACTTCTTCGATCTGGTGCTTGTCGTTGTTGCGACGGATAGCCTTGAAGCGCGATGCGCCAGCCTTGTATTCCTGCATCCAGTCGGAGGTGAACTTGCCGGTCTGGATGTCGGTCAGGATGCGCTTCATCTCCGCCTTGGTTTCGGCAGTGATGATGCGTGGACCGGAAACGTATTCGCCCCACTCCGCAGTGTTGGAGATCGAGTAGTTCATGTTGGCGATGCCGCCTTCATAAATCAGGTCAACGATCAGCTTCACTTCATGCAGACATTCGAAATAGGCCATTTCCGGCGCATAGCCAGCTTCGACCAGCGTCTCGAAACCGGCGCGGATCAGCTCGACCAGACCGCCGCAGAGGACGACCTGCTCGCCGAAAAGATCGGTCTCGCATTCTTCGCGGAAATTGGTTTCGATCACGCCCGAACGGCCGCCGCCAACGCCGCATGCGTACGACAGAGCGAGGTCATGTGCATTGCCTGAGGCATCCTGGTGGATAGCGATCAGGCAAGGAACGCCGCCGCCCTTCTGGTATTCGCCGCGAACCGTATGACCCGGGCCCTTCGGTGCGATCATGACCACGTCGACTGACTTCTTCGGCTCGATAAGACCGAAATGCACATTGAGACCGTGGGCGAAAGCGATCGCTGCGCCGTCGCGGATATTGTCGGCAATGTGATCCTTGTAAATGTCTGCCTGCAGTTCGTCCGGGGTCGCCATCATCATGAGGTCTGCCCATTTGGCCGCATCGGCCACGCTGACGACCTGGAAGCCATCGGCTTCCGCTTTCTTGCCAGTCGCCGAACCTTGGCGAAGCGCGATGCGCACGTCCTTGGCGCCGCTGTCCTTCAGATTGAGTGCATGGGCACGCCCCTGCGAACCATAGCCGATGATTGCAACCTTCTTCGATTTGATCAGGTTGATGTCCGCATCGCGGTCATAATATACGCGCATTGATTTATCCCTTCCAATGTGAGGACCTAGTGGCCACCTTCGGCCGCTTCCGTTTGAGCTCCGTAAAGAGCCAGAAACTGTTGTGTCGCTCGAAGCGAATCCCGTTCGATTGACGCATCAGTCAATTCCAGCCGGTCGCCAAGCAGCAACCGGATTTGCACGTCCCGGACAACCAGTCCGAAAAAGGTGCGAAATGCTTCATCTGTCTCGCTAAAATGCAGCAGACCGGTATCGCGACCGAGCTGCAGCAATGGCTTGAGCCGGCGAGCCATGGCAAAGGGTCCGTTCTCGAGAACGATGACGCCGAGGTCGTGCTTGTCGCTGCCGGCATGACCAACGGCCACGCGGTTAAGCGCCACGGAAATGGTCCCGGAGAGGACGTGCAGCCAATCTGAGGCAAAACGCTGAAGACCGGCGGTCAGCGAGGCTAGGTCGAACGCCTCAGGATCAACTGGGACGGCCCTTACCTTCGAGGCTTGCCATTGAACAGTCGCCGTGAGCAGTCCATCACGGTCGCCGAACCACTTATAAAGACTTTCCTTGGAACAGCTGGCGCGGCGCGCGACGCTGGTCATCGTCAGCGCATCACCCGCTTCGACCAGCAGTGCAAGCGCAGCATCGAGAACGTCCTTCTGACGCTCCGTCAATGCGTTCTCGCCAACGTCGACCGCTAATTGCACTTTCAACTCCCTCGCCGTACCGTACCGTACGTTACGGCAGCGGTTCTAATACGGCGCAAGGAATTTGACAAGGCCAAAACAGGACAAATTTCTCGCTCTGCCCAATCAATTCTTGCATAGGAAAGTTCGGAACTCGCACAAGAATACCCCAAAATGGAACAAGAAAGTGCGAATCCGGAACAAGAATCTCAACCATCAATTGATATTTTGGTGTGCCGGTTAGAATGGATGCCCGTATTAGATGTTGACCTGCGTACCGATCTCCACAACGCGGCCGGTCGGAATCTGGAAGTATTCGGTCGCATCGCTGGCTGTCCGGGCGAGCGCAATGAACAGCCGATCCTGCCAGCGCGGCATTTCCGATCGGGCCGAAGCTTTCAAGGATCGACGCGACAGGAAGAAAGAGGTCGTCATAATATCGAACTTCCATCCCTGCTTCCGGCAGATCGCAAGTGTGCGCGGAATATTGGGGCGTTCCATGTAACCAAAGGTCAGAGTAACGCGCATGAAGAGGTCATTTATAGGCTCGATACGTACCCGTTCGCTCTTTTTTACCAAAGGGGTCGGAGCGGTAATCACCGTAAGAATAACGTTATTCTGATGCAACACTTTGTAATGTTTAAGGCTGTGCATCAGCGCAGTCGGCGTGCTCTTTGGATCACCTGTCAGAAAAACAGCAGTACCGGGCACGAGCGTTGGTGGATTCTCCGCCATTTTCCTCGAAATGAGATCGAGCGGCACTTCGCCCTTGCGGGTTTTTTCGAACAGCTGACGGCTGCCCCGCACCCACGTGAACATCACGAGGACGACGAGCAATGCGACCACCAGCGACGCCCAACCGCCATCTACGACCTTGATAAGATTGGCGCTAACAAAGGTTAGATCGATGATGAGGAAGCAAAGGGTCACCGATATTGCCACCCACAAGCGCCACTTCCAAATTCTGCTCATGACGATGAAAAGCAATATTGTCGTGACAAGCATGTTGCCGGTTACGGCTATACCATATGCGGACGCGAGATTGGACGACCGTTCAAAACCGAGCACCAAAAGGACCACGACCAGACCAAGCAG
>NZ_JBFUMG010000407.1:0-4101 GCF_054049495.1 Phyllobacterium sp. P5_D12
GAACAGCGTTGGCACGTTCGGCACCGTGTCCCAGGCGGCCTTCTCGATCTGTTCATCGGTCGCCTGGCGCGGGTCGTCCACATAGCGCTTCAACAGCAGCGCATAGCCAAGGTCACCGCCGTTCGTCTCAAAGGCGTCGCGCACCTCCTGACCGACAGCGGTGGTRCTGCCCGCTTCGCGAATACGCTGGAGCGCATCATAGGCAAGCAGTCCGCTGCGGATGTTGGCTCTGGCGCGATCGACCAGTTCCTTGATGCCCGGAATTTCGGTGGTCAGCGACCGCGTGCCGATCAGGCCCATGACCCAGGGCACGCGCACGGCATAGTGCGTCTCGCGCGCCTCGGTGTCGGGAATACCAAAGACCGTGAAGGCCGCCGGCGCCTGTTCAGTCTCCCACATGGCTTCGATCGCCGCGAGCTTCATCTTCTGGTGCTCGCCGGAGAGGTAGCCGCTCTCGTCGCCAAGGACGACAACGGAAAGCGCGGAGGCGAGGCCGAACGACGCTGCGACAGTCATCGAACGCCTGGCGATCTCGATATGCCTGCCTTTGAGGGCATACCAGGCCGAGACACCGAGGACGAAAATCGATGCCGTCACGTAGCCCGCAGACACTGTGTGCACGAACTTCGCCTGAGCCACCGGATTGAACAAAACCTCATAGAAATCAACGACTTCCATGCGCATCGTCTGCGGATTGAAGGCGGAACCCACTGGGTTTTGCATCCAGCCGTTCGCGATGAGGATCCACAGCGCCGAGAAATTCGATCCCGCTGCCACCGCCCAGGTCGCCGCCAGATGTCCGACCTTCGAAAGCTTGTCCCAACCGAAGAAGAACAACCCGACGAAGGTTGCTTCAAGGAAGAACGCCATCAGCCCTTCGATCGCCAGCGGTGCGCCGAAAATGTCGCCGACATAGTGGCTGTAGTAACTCCAGTTCATGCCGAACTGGAATTCCATCACGATGCCGGTGGCGACGCCGAGAGCAAAATTGATGCCGAACAGCGTGCCCCAGAATTTGGTCATCTGTCGCCAGATGACGCGTCCAGTCATCACATAGACCGTCTCCATGATCGCGAGGAGAACCGACAGTCCAAGCGTCAAGGGCACGAAGAGAAAGTGATAGAGAGCTGTGATCGCAAATTGCAGGCGCGACAGCGCCACGATATCGAGTTCCATAACTTTTACCGGGTCACCCCGGCCCCCTGTTAGCGGCCTTCACCTGGAGTGAACGCCGAATGAAATGTCTGCCTCAGACTTGTCTCAGTCTGGCCGCAGTGCGGCGAAGGCAGCGTCGAATTCCTGTTCTCCCCGTCGCGGCGCGCCGACAATGCGTCCGCGTTCGAGAATTAGCAGCCGGTCGGCGATCATCGCCTCCCGTCTGATATGCGTGGCGATGACGACGGAACGGCCCTGCATTTGCGTTTGAAGGCGCTGCAGCACGTCACGGGCTGTGTCTCCATCGAGACCCTCGGTGGGCTCATCCAGCAGCCAGAGTGGCGTGTCGCGCAAAAGCAGCCGCGCCAGTGCCAGACGGCGGGCCTGACCGCCGGAAATCCCAAACCCGCCTTCGCCAAGCATGGTGTCCAGACCTGCCGGCAGGGCGGCGACGAACTCTCCAAGGCCTGCAACAGCGAGAACGTCGAGAAGACGCGCATCGTCGGCACCTCGATCGGCAAGCCGGAGATTGTCACGCAGACTGTCCTGAAACAGTTCTGTCCTCTGCGTCAGAAGAGTTGCTGGAAGGCGTTCAATGCTGCCTCCTGCAGCCGCAAGCTCGCCAGCGATCARTGCCAGCAATGTGGACTTGCCGGCACCGCTCGCCCCGACAAGCGCGACGCGTTCACCGCGAACGAGAGACAGTGACAGATGCCGAAGCGTGGGGAGGGGTGAGCCATCGTAGCAGACCGAAACGTCCTCGAGCTGAACCGCCAGTTCACCTCGTGGCGAAACCGGTGGTTCGGGGGAGGGGAGGGGGGCGATGTTCGGCCCGATGCGCTTTGCGGCAAGAACAGTACGCCCGAGTTCAACTGCCCCGCGCCGCAGCCCCGCGAAGGGTTCCAGTGCCGCCAGCGCAATCAGCAGACCGAGGGCCGCAACAGGCCCGCCGATCACCCCGCCGCTGACCAATAAAGCGACCGCGTAAAGTGTCCCGCCGAGCAGGAGTGCCGAGGCTATGCCGAAACCGGCTGTGACGAACATCTCGATACGATTGAGCGCATCATCCGTTTGTGACAGGCGACGATCGGAAGCCAATACCGCATTTCGCTGGGCGTCTAGCCGTCCGGCCATGACCAGGTCGATTTGCCCGGCGACGAGATCGATTGTGCGCGAGCGCAGGGTCTCCAGGGCATGAGCGCGGCGGCGCGATGGTTTGGCGGCAAAGCGTGCGGCAATCAGCGGAATGCCGAACCCTGTCAACAGCAGCCACGACCCTGCACCAAGACCCAACAGCGGATGCATGAGCCCGAGAGCGACAGCAATGGCGAGCGCCGTGCAAAGCGCGACGGCTGCGGGGACGAGAATGCGCAGATAAAGCGAATCGAGAGCATCGATATCGGCAGTCAGGCGAAACAGCAGCCTTGCCGGACGCCTCAACAGCCTCTGGGCCGCTCGGCGTTGAGCCCAATTGCGGAAAACCTCTACGCGCAATCCCGCCAGCACACCAAGCGTTGCGTCGTGCGTGGTCAAGCGTTCGCCGTAGCGCGCGGCAGTACGGGCAAGAGCCAGAAAACGGATCGCTGCGGCAGGCGCAAAAACATCGAAAGCGAATGCAGTGGCCGACGACAGCCCCGCTATTGCCGTGGCGGTAATGAACCAGCCGGAAAGCCCTAGCAGGGCGATACCGGCGAGCACTGTTGCCGCCGCCAGCAGAGCGCCCGCCAGAAGCGCAGCGCGCCGCTCAGCAAGGAATAGCGCCAGTATGGGTCTGAATGCGCTCCACAGGGCCATTACACGCCCTCCTGTGGTATTTTCGAGGGCAGGAGCACTACCCTGTCCATGCGGCTCGCGAGGACAGGATCGTGTGTCGCGACGATGAGCGTCTTGCCAGCAGAGATCCTCAGCAGGCTATCCATGATTTCATTGGCGGTGATCGTATCGAGATGTGCGGTCGGTTCATCCGCGAGGATCAGCCCTGCATCCGGATTGGCCGCCGCACGCGCCAAAGCAAGCCTTAAGGTTTCCCCGCCGGAAAGCCCCGATCCCCCTTCACCGATCGGCGCGTTTGCGTGCGCATTGGCTACGTCGTGCAGGGCGGCCTTGCCCAGCGCTGCTCCGATCTCATCGGATCCGATTTCCGGGCGGCCCAGCGCTACATTGTCCGCAACCGTGCCAGCGAAAATATGCGGCTTCTGTCCGACCCAGGCAATGCCTGTCCGAAGCTCTGCCGCGGTGGCCGGCGTGAGCGGAACGTTTCCAACTGCGATCCGCCCGCTTTCATAAGGTGCGAGCCCGGCGATCAAAGCGAGAAGGGTCGATTTTCCCGAGCCGCTTGGGCCCAGCACCGCAATGTGCTCAGCCGGCAAAACATCGAGGCTGAATTGGTCAAAAACCACCAAGCTATTGCCCTTGTGGTGGAATGTGATCTCTTCAACCTGGACGCCCGGAACTGCCGCATGGATCGCAGTTGTATGACTAGCACCCTTGCCGGCACCCGGCAGGACAACGCCATCATCGGACAGCCTATCCAGAGCCTCGATCGCTGCCTCACCCGCAGCCCGGTCGTGCCAGACCGAGGACAACTCACGCAGAGGCTCGAAGAAAGCCGGTGCCAGCAGAAGAATGAAAAGGCCTTCGGTCAGGCTCAGACGCCCGCTCCAGGCACCGAAATTCAACTGGCCGAGCAGATGGAAACCAATATAGACGGCGACCATGGCGACGCCCAGTGCCGCAAACAACTCGAGTACTGCGGATGACAGAAATGCTATTTTGAGCACCGCCATCGTACGTATCCGCAGCGACTGCGCATTGTCGCGCAAGCGATGCGCGGTCAAATCCACGGCGTCCAGTGAACGGATGGTGCCCAAACCGCGCAGCCGGTCGAGCAGGAACGCATTCATGCCGCCCATTTCGACAAGCTGCTTCTCGCTCGCCGCCTTGGCA
>NZ_JBFUMG010000408.1:0-4095 GCF_054049495.1 Phyllobacterium sp. P5_D12
ATGTTCCAGTTCGTGGTGGCCGTGCCTGTGCCGGTCAGCGCCCAGGTGCTGGTGCCAGTCTTCTCGAAGGTATCGAAGTTCTGGTATTGTGGACCGATCGCCGAAACGTCGAAGGTGGCGTTTGCCATCCCCCCGAGCCGGAGGGTGTCGTTTGGGCCAACCGTAGCGTTGCCCACCACATTGCCTTCGATTGCTGACCCTGCTCGCAGTTCTAAAGTCAAGGTGCCCGTCGTCGGTGGAGTGGTCCACCGGATGGCGTCAGCCTGTCCGGTGCCGGCGCTGATGGTGCCGCTGTTGATGATGTCAAGGTTGGGAGTCGCTCCAGAGCCAATAATCGCAACGGCGCCGCTTCCGCCTTCCAACGTGCCGGTATTGATGATCTGGCGCGCACCTGCACGCGCCAATATTGCCGGGCCACTGCCGCCCGGGGCGTCTCCGCCGCGGATCGTACCGTTGTTCGTCAGAGTGCCTACAGTGCCCATCGCCCCCAAATCGATAGCAAGACCTCCCCCTATGGGACTGTCGCCCCCTTCAATGGTCCCGTTGTTGATCAGTACCGATCCGCTACGAACCTGCACCGCAGTACCGCTGGCTGCGGTGCCGTTAGGGACTGCTCTAATGGTCCCGTTGTTGACCAGCGTTGAGTTGGTGTTAAGGACGACTGCGTTTCCAGCACCAGTACCACCCCCATTGGAAATGGACGCATTGTTGATGATGGAGGAATTGGTGGCTTGCAAACCTGTGGAGACAGATGGCCCTAAAATGCCCTCCAGCATCACCGGCTGGGTCGCACCTGAGAAGCTTGCGTTCGCAAGAGTAAAACCCTGCGTGTCGATGGTGATCGGGTTGGTCGGCACCGGCAACGCACCGCCAGAAATTGAAAACCCATTCGTTAGTTTTATCACAGCAGCGGTGTCGCCATTGGTATTCGCGGTCGTTATGGCGTTTCGTAAAGCCAAATCGTTGCCAACGAGATATTCTGCCGCCGAGGTCGGAGACACGGAATATGCCAAAGCCAAGGCCGAGGTGCACACCCCCGCGAGAAGCGCGTTCCGTGTGACCAAAATTCCACTGCTGATGTTTGTTGCCACCGACCTTGCCCCTTAAAACTGCGCCCGCAGTCGCAAGCTATGGGATTCGGTGGATACAACAATAGGTTGTAGAGGCAAAACTTTTGCGTTGCTTAAGAAAACTTGAATCTGTTGCAGTGCAGCAACGGCAGAAACATGCAGTAATGAATATTGCCTATCAGAAGTTGCGGAACTAGCTTCGTCGTGCACCGTTGAGGGCAAATGGCAAAAAGCTCGACACGCAAACTGCAAACCATCGGCCTTCTGACCGATCTCGACGTCCCACTCAAGAGCCGACCGATCAAGCTGCGCGACAAGCGCCAACCGCAGCTTGCGCTTGAGCCCATGCCCGCGCGCATTGAACCTGCCCTCGCTCTACTGGTGAAGAAGCCGCCGAGGGGCGACAATTGGGCCTACGAAGTCAAATGGGGTGGCTATCGTCTCGCGGTCCACGTTGAACCTCGCAGAGTCCGGATTATCACCCGTGGCGGCCACGACTGGACATCGTATTTCCCGGCCATTGCAGCCGCCGCAAAGGACTTGGGCCCCGAAACCATGATTCTGGATGGTGAGGCGGTTGTGCTTGATGAAAAGGGCCTGCCCAACTTCGGTCTGCTGCAACAGGATCTTGGCGGCCGACGGGCGACACGCGCGGCAAAGAACGCAGTCCTCTACGCATTCGATTTGCTCTACTTCGACGGCCACGACCTTACAGGCATCGAGCTATCGTCGCGCCGACAGATGCTCGCGACCCTGCTTGCGGACGCCGCAGGTGCGATCCGGCTCTCGGAAGAGTTCGATGCCGATGGCGCGCTCCTCCTGCGGAACGCCTGTATGCACGGCCTTGAAGGGATCATCGCGAAGGATCGAAACAGCACCTATCGCTCCGGGAGGTCCGGCGACTGGCTCAAAATCAAATGCAGCAACAGCGAAAGCTTCGCGGTCATTGGCTATGAACCGTTCGTCAAGGTGCGCGGGTCAATCGCAAGTCTCCTACTTGYCGCGCACGGCGACGATGGACTGGTTTATGTCGGCAATGTCGGTACAGACTTTTCGTCCAAACTGGCTCGCGACCTGAAACAGAAGCTCGATACTTTGCGCGTCGACAAGCCAGCGGCACCGGTCAAGGGTAAGACACTGGTGTTTACAGAACCTACTCTCGTAGCTGAAGTCGTATTCGGCGGATGGACGCATGATAAAAAACTGCGTCACACATCCTTTAAGGGGTTAAGGGAAGGTGCCGACCATGCTGAGGTTTTTGACCTAAAGGCTTAGAGGCTGGAAATTAATACTTTTATTTTCGGAGGAACATTCCCGCTCGTCCCAGTGTTGTTAGCTGGTTGAGGGGGGCTTGGCACTCTTCAGCAGGAGGCTCGATGTCGGACGGTGACCCCGATATCGGGCCTCACCTTTTGTTAATCATAGAGGCGCACGCTTTGGGTGCTGACCATAGTGCCACTTGGTCGGCACCCGGCCTGCTTTCGTATTGCGTATCCGGCAGGTCGGGACACCGGGCTTGCCGCTCCTTGATACGCGTCATCGATCTTACTGCCACTGCCTCCTAAACCGGTGGGCCTCTTCTGATCCTAGTGGAACTTCCGACATTGTGAACGGTTCATATCGCGTCGGGGAGCGTGGCGCTCTTCGGCAGGGGTCCGGTGCCGACATCCCTCTCCGGGGAAGCGTCGGACCCCACCACTACAGGCCCAGGGCGCAGGAACAAGAAATGACGACCATTCCAGCTAATCTGCTTTCATCGAGTTTTCTTATGTATCCCTTAGCCGCCATAGTCCTCATCGTGACCGTTTGTGTAATCTTTATAGTGCGGCGCCGGATGCGATGATGCGCGGTTCAAAGCGCGTTCACGCGATGGTGAGCGAMATTARATCGATATGTTTATTTACCCGAMTCRGGGGCGTCYCTAGCTTCCTGTCCGGAACCTAGGCGGGAGGACCTCACTCCGATCTTCCAACAGTTGATAGGAGTAAGGCCGTGGCATTCCGCAATCGAAGGACACATTCGTGAGGCGGTTCCGCGCCAGTGCCCCTAATTGGCGATGACCCGCTGACGACGAGCAGACTGCTTGTTCTCACGCGTCAGCAAATTTGAGCCCGATCTCCGGTTTGCGTTTCCGGTAGATTGGGCTTTATTTCAGGCTCCCGGTTCTTGGAACACAATTGCTGGAATCTGTGTTGTAGCCAAGTCGTCTCGCAAGGGACGGCAGAGGCTCCGGCATCTGTCATCCGAGCCCAAGGAGGGTGTCGGGCCTCACCCTAATTCAAAAGACTTAATACCGGAACGATCAGCGAACCGAGGTGGTTTGATCGGAGAGCCCACGAGCTCCGGCACGAGGCCCGGCGTGTCACCGCCCATTAACCCCACGTCGGGTCTCACCAATTGGTGGAACATTAATCTGGTTGGCTAGTTATGGTGTGCTGGTTAGTCCTTCTGACCGGCGGGGACTCGGCCTCGATGATCTCTTCGGTTCTAGGTGCCGAGTCTCTTTGATTGGATACCCACTACTCTGGGGTTCCTTATCGAATTGATGAAGGGAGGAATTGAATGAGCGCGGCGGCTTACGACCTTCTTTGGGTCACACTCCCAATTCTCGTCTTGGCGCTGGTTGCCTCGATACCTAGAAACGAGCCGCCTGTTTTTGAGTGTGAAGGCAGATGGATCTAGCTCATTCCCGTATCGGTCAATAATCTCGTTACCGCAATTGCCGACCAGCGCAGCCCTTCTGGTGGATGAAATGGAGAAATTTCCAACAGGTTGGCGATCTCCCGAGGCGTCAGTTTTGGATTGTTTGATTTCAGGCTGGAAACATAACCGGCTACCCTGGTAGCAGTATCGCGCCTGTCCCGCTTGGGCCTGTACCTTTTCCGCGGTTCGTTCATTTCCGACCGATTCTTGAAGTGAGATTTGATCGGACGGTAGTTGAGTCGCTTGGCAGATTAAAATGGTTTTCAGAGAGTTGACCCCTGGCGATTACGAAACAAATTTCCTATTTTCCACACTGATAGAG
>NZ_JBFUMG010000409.1:0-4087 GCF_054049495.1 Phyllobacterium sp. P5_D12
GAAAAGCCTTGGTGAATCTCAGTCCTCGATTGGGCGCGCTTCCGATGGCAGCATGATCGGAATACCGTCTCTCACCGGATAGGCCAAATGTGCCGATTTGGAAATCAGTTCAGACCGTTGCTGATCGTAAACGAGCGGTCCTTTGGTCAAGGGGCAGACCAACAGCTCAAGCAACTTGCGATCGATCACTGTTTCGCGTTTCTCTTCAGTCATGCCTCTTCCCTGAAGTATCTCACTGGAGGCTGCCTTCATAATCGTCCTGATCCTTCGCGAGCGCGATCTCGGTAATAGCGATCAACGTTTCGGCTCGCGTCTTTAAATCCGCGGCTTCCAGGAGCGCCTGTTTTTCCGCAGCACCAAAGGGCGACATCATCGCCAGCGCGTTGACCAGCGTCTCATTGCCGGCCCGCGAGATGCCGTCCCAATCAGCTTCAAGGCTGTTGGCGTCGAGATAAGCACGAAATACGCGCAGCAATGCGAGCCTGTCCACTTCCGAATCATCCGGTTCGTCAAGATCGGCACGGAGTGGCGCGATCTTGCATTGGCGAAACGGCGTGCGGGTCGAGAGCTCCTTGATGACCCGGAAGCGGCATATGCCCTGAAGCGTTATCAGCAAACGGCCATCGCCGGTTTCAGCGAAAGACGTGATCCGGCCGAGGCAGCCAACCTCACACAGGTCTCCGCCATCCTCATCATCCTGATCGAAACGCGGCTGGATCATGCCGATTATTCGCTTGCCGCTAAGCGCGGCGTCCACCATGGCTAGATAGCGCAGTTCGAAAATATTGAGCGGCAGCTGCCCGCCAGGAAGCAGCAGCGCACCCGAGAGGGGAAAGATCGGCACGTTTTCAGGAATATCATTCAACGTCCGATAACGAACATTTCCAGCTTGCATTGCCTACTCCGGCCCGAAAAATCGTGATTTCGGCTATTGTGCCTGATTTCTCTCAAGAGAACAGCAGGGAAGATAATTTGCGACGTGCAGTAACCGAGGCCTCATCCGCCGCTCCCCAGGCGTCAAAAAACTGCAACAGCTGTTTGCGGGCGCCATCGTTGTTCCATGCCCGATCAGCCTTCATGATTGCAAGAAGCTGATCGGCGGCTTCGTGGCGCTGGCCTTTGGCATTCAGAATCATCGCAAGGTCGAAGCGCGCCCCGTAATCCTTAGGGTTTTCCTGCAGCCGCGCCTCCAACACCACCGGATCACCAAGTTTTGCCACCTGCTCAGCCAATGCAATCTTGGCCTCGGCGGCACGGACACCCGCATCGTCTTTGTTGGCGGCAGGCACTTGCTCCAAGGTGGCTTTGGCCTTTTCGAGATCACCGAGCTCGATCAAACAATTGGCTAGGCCCGCAAGCGCCGCCACGTGGTCTGATACTTCGCCAAGGACGGCAGAATAAATTTGAGCTGCCTGCTCGACATCGCCTGCTTCTACAGCATGAGCCGCCGCGTCGAGTGCTGACTGGATCGCCGCATCCCTGCCCCCATCGGGTGCCGCAATACGATCGATGAATTCTGTTACTTTCGATTCCGGGAGCGCTCCCATAAAACCGTCCAGCGGCTTGCCGTCAGCGAAGGCGATGACAGCGGGAATGGATTGGATTCCAAGCTGGCCGGCGATAGCCGGATGGTCGTCTATATTCATCTTGACGAGCTTGACTCGTCCGCCAGCTGCGCGAACTGCCTTTTCGAGAATAGGCGTGAGCTGTTTGCATGGTCCGCACCATGGAGCCCAGAAATCCACGAGGACCGGCTGGCTTTTCGATTCAGCAATCACATCTTTGGAAAAAGCTGCCGTGGTCGTTTCCTTGATCAGGTCGCCGGCGCTGGGCGCAGCTCCGTTTGGAGATGGCGTTCCATAGGACACGGTCTGGGCGCCAGAGGCTGTGCCATAGCCGCTGCCGAACGGGTTATCTATTTTGCTCATGAAATTCTCCCGTCATCTGCCCTTCCATTCAACCACAACCTCTTGTAATCGCCAACTGATGTAACGGCTATCAGTTTGGGGTTGCCACATCGATTTTCAAGATGAGAGGCTCGTGTCCAGTCATCTTGAGGAACGCCAGGAGGTCTTCGCGCCGGATTGATGTCGTCGCCTCATTCGTCAAAGGATGGGCATTGACAATGTCGTGCTGCATGAGCATTTCGTCCAGTACCACACGGACGTGGTGCTGCGCGTCATTGATCAACCCAAACACACTGRCGGCTCCGGGCGTCAGACCAAGGTACTCCAGCAGTTTTTCCGGCTTGCCAAACGATACACGGCTCGAAGCGCCGATCTTGCTATGAATTGTCTTGAGATCGACCTCAGCATCCTCGTCCACCGTCACGAGAAAGTAGTTGTCTTTCTTGTCCTTGAGAAAGAGATTTTTGGTATGGGCGCCGGATACCTGCCCACGCAGGTTTTGGGCCTCAGCCACCGTAAACACTGGGGCATGACGAATCGTCGACACCTCGATTCCCAAGTCGCCAAGGTACTGCATCAACTCATCAAATGTTTTGCCCATGACGGTATTCCGCTGACTTTTCAGAAATGACTGCGTGTTTCTCCTAGTGGTTCGGCGCCTCTTCCTCAAGGGGAAAGCCGCATCCGGCAAGGGTTCATGACCGATTTCTACCATATCTCGCAGAAGGCGAAATTTCCCTGTTGCAATTAGCCGGCGCTTAGGCCATATAGGCCCCGCTTCGCAAGACTTAACTGGCATATGCGGGAGTAGCTCAGGGGTAGAGCACAACCTTGCCAAGGTTGGGGTCGAGGGTTCGAATCCCTTCTCCCGCTCCAGTTATCCGAAGTTCAAAAGGCTCAGGTTTACCTGGGCCTTTTTGCTGTTTGAGCGCATGACACTTCATCCTCGCGAACCGCGTTGCAATTGCAATCCTGGCTGAAATGGGTAAACCCATGCATCATGGCACAAAAGAAAGCGCACGAAGTTGATTCTTTCCTGAGAAGGCTGGATCGCGCCTACCCGATCGTTCTGCTTTACGGACCGGACAAGGGCCTCGTGAGCGAACGAGCCGACCTTTTCATCAAGCTCACCGGCCTTGCGAAAGACGATCCCTTTGCAGTTATTCGACTTGATGCTGACGATATCAACGCCGAGCCAGGCAGGCTTTCTGACGAGGCAAACACGATTTCCATGTTTGGCGGCGAGCGTTTGATCTGGGTGCGCAGCGCGGCAGGCCAGAAAGGGCTGGCGGACGCCCTTGGCTTCCTTGCCAAAAACCCGCCCACAGACACGTTTATCCTGGTCGAGGCCGGGGACCTGAAGAAAGGTGCTGGCTTGCGTGGCATCGTCGAGCAGAGCTCCAGCGCTATGGCCCTTCCCTGCTATAGCGATGATGCACGTGGAATCGATGGCACTATTGACGATGTGCTGGCGAAGAACCGGCTGCAGATCGCGCTGGATGCCCGCAATCTTCTCAAAGAAAGCCTCGGTGGTGATCGTCTCGCCACACGAGCCGAGCTCGACAAAATCTGCCTTTACGCATACGGCAAAGAGCGCATCTCTATTGACGATGTACGCGGGATCATCGGGGACGTCAGCGCCGTCTCCCATGAGACAATTGTCGATGCGATGATGGTTGGCAACATCATCGATTTCACTCACGCATTTGATCGCGTCATCGGGACCGGTTCATCAAGTTTTCTTGTCCTCAGCGCTGCAATCCGCCAGTTTCAGTCGTTACAAACGTTACGTTACGGCATGGAAAACGAAGGAAAAAATGCGAGTCTCGCCGTTACGGCTGCCAGACCTCCAATTTTCTTTGCACGGAAAAAACTTGTAGAAACTGCTCTTCGGTATTGGACGACGCAATCATGCGCGCGTGCTATCGAGCGGTTGCAACGAACGGTCCTTGAGAGCCGGCGCAACGCAACGCTGGCCGTCCCGATCATCCGGCAATCCATGATTGCCCTCGCGGCTGAGGCAGCGCGTGGAGCGCGCAACAGCCGTTGAAAAATTTCGTCAGGCGAGACCGCCCCACTTCGCACGATTTTGAAGGCGCTGGCAGATCTCATCGAGCTGCTCCAGCGTCGTATAATGGATGCGGACATCGCCACCATTGTTCACATGATTGACCGATACG
>NZ_JBFUMG010000410.1:0-4069 GCF_054049495.1 Phyllobacterium sp. P5_D12
GGGTTCGTGTGTCCGGTTATGCCGCTCATATAGCGCGAACAAAATCAAACCATATTTCAGCGGAATTTTATCATTCAATCCATGAACATTTTCATGGTTAACGCATTTCATCAATTCGTACCTGCCGAACAGGCGTCGAGCAAGGATTGCAACCATGAAGAAGTTCGTTACCGCAGCCATCATCTGTGCCGCCTTTTCCAGCGCAGCATATGCCGTTGATGACAAAACGCGGGATGCTATTCAGGCGCTTAAATTTACGAAGGCGAGCGCGTATGCAAAAGCCGTCGATCAGTATTGCTTTGCCGATCATCCATTTGCCACTCAACCCCTCGCCGATGCCGCCATGCAAGAAGCGGAATTCCGCCAGGAAATGAATGGGAACGAACAAGCTACGGACATTATCGCAGACGCCGACCGTTCCGCAGCAGAACATTTGAAAGTCGATCAATCGGCCTGCGCGCCGGCCGCTACCTTCGTAGATGGTGTAGTAGCGACGATGGAGGACTCAAAACAGCATATGGCGGCCATCAAGCAGACGTTCGCCGATGCGAAGGCGGCCGAGGAAAAGGCTGCGCAGGTCGAAAAGCGGTCCACTACTTGCCACGACCTGGAATCGAGCGCCGACACTGCCGGCCTTGAGGACCTGGTTTCCAAACGCATGGCGCTCCTTGACTGTGCCGACGTGCTTGGTGTCGATAATATTGCCAAGGTTGACGCGCGAATCGAAAAACTGCGCGCGGACCACAAAACCGCTGACGATGCAAAGCAAAAGCAAGCCGCCGATGCAAAAGCGGCGGCCGCGGCCGCCGACGCGAAAAGAGCTGCCGAAGTTGCAACAAACATGGCAAAGCCTGCCGTTAAGCCAGCGGTCAAACCTGCGGCCGAGATGAGTTTCGTCGGCAGGTGGGATCAGATCGACGGTAGCTGCAGAGGCAGACTCTGGGATTTCAACACAAGGAGCTATGACGGGACACCGATCAGGAATGTCGAACGCAATGGCAACAGCTACCGGGTAGAATTGAGCGATGGTTATGCCTTCGAGCTTCGGGACGTGACTAATAGAAACCTGACCTGGTATTCGCTCGAGAGCGGCGATAGCTTCCGCTTGAAACGCTGCAAATAAGCCTGGTGGGCAGCGTGTGTGTCGCAGTTCAGCATTTTCGCAAACTTTGGAACCCTGTCCCTTGGTGAACGTTAACTCCATCAAATGGGCGGGATATTTGATTTGAAAAAAGGAACACTGTTATGTTGAAAAAAATCCTTATCGTCGGAGCAACGGCGTTAATCGCCATGACATCGGCTCCCCAAGCCTTTGCTCAGTCCATTCAGATTGGCCCTGACGGTGTTCGGCTACAAGAGCCGCGGCCGGAACGGGATTATCGCCGTGTATCGGACATCAGTGAGCGCGAAGCGGTGCGTATCGCCAGAAGCGAAGGCCTTCGCGATGTCGACGACGTAAGGCGCACGAGGTCGAGGTTCGTCGTTGAGGGTATGGATCGCCGCGGCAACGACATGCGCGTCAGCGTAGATCGCCGTACTGGTGACGTCCTTTCCGTGCAGTAAGCGTCAACCTAACGAAAGCCCGCCGCCGCAAGTGGCGGGCTTTTCCACGCCGACGGACGGTAGCTTAGTAGGCTGATGTATCGCCATAGTCTTCAGTGAGATCATATAGACGCGACAGTTCTAGCTCGACTGCGGTGAAGAATGCTCCGACCTGCTCATCCTGTTCGTCCTCTTTGACCCCAATCCGCTCAAGATGCCGAAACAACGTATCGGCAATCTGGTTACGATAAGCTTCCGCCTGCCGATCTGTAGCCTTTTCCATCAGTTTCGCCGCCACGTCGCGAATCTTCGCCACACGCTTCGTCAGTGGGAACGCAATGATCTGGCATGGGATCGGGGATTCAGCTTCGAACATACTCATACTCTTCCCGGTTCGGCAACGCCGCGCTTACAATTGATTCGCCCAACGATAAGGCGAAGGTTCCTAACAATGTGTTCAGCTATGGCCGTTATGCCGTCTAGAGCGCGTGATTGGTGACGTAACAAGTTATGTAACAAGCCAGCGAACAGATTGTGTGTAACGAAACCATAATGTTGCCCGCTACGGCACGCATGCCTATTCAAGTTCGTGTAAAGTGATTCGCATTCGTTACGGCATAAACACATGGCACTCAGTAATGCAGAGAGGCAAAGACGGCACCGCGAGCGGCAGAAGCAAAAGCTTGCCGCGACTGCACCGGATCTCTTCATGCAGTACGAGAATGTCGGTGCTGATCTCCGTGACAAACTATACGCGCTTATCGACGCCGAAAATGGGCGGCGCGAACGTGCAGTAACACTTGTTGGACCGACGGATTTCCGCAGGGTCATTCTCGACATTGCTCTTAACGAAAATCGCTCAGGTATTGCCGACAGCGCGCGAATGGTCTTGCTCAAAGCTCTCAGTATGGGCGAAAGCTCAGAAAAGGAGATTCTTGACGCGCGCCGGCAAAAGGATGCCTTCGCCGAGCGAAAGTCTGACTTACGTGACTCGAAGGAACAAGTGACGCCGCTTGCACATTATTTGCGTGTTCCGAATTTCGGCTAATTGTTACACTTCTGTTCTCATGTTCCGTTAGCTTGGCGCGATAGCGCTGCGTAACGATAAAGGACGAATTCCATGGCACATCCTGCCTTTTCACCTTCCCATGTAGCCGTAATCACAGGAGGCGCATCCGGTATCGGCCTTGCGGCTGCAAAGCGCTTCGCTTCCATGGTTTAAAGGTTGCCATTGCCGATCTTGCCGGTGAAAAACTCGACTGGGCTTATGCGGCGGTTTCTGAACTCGCCAACACTGGTGACGTCATCGCTATTGCCACAGACGTAACCAACGTCGAAGATCTGCGCAAACTGCAGCAGACGGTCAACGGTAGATTTGGCGGCGTTGCCGTCCTCATGAACAATGCGGGCATCCAGCCTGGCAGCGGCGTTTTCGATGCAGATCACTGGGACAGGATCATCGCCGTAAACATGTTCGGTGTAATCCGCGGCTGCCAGGTTTTTGGCCCGGACATGATCCGGCAAGGCAAACCCGGCCTCATCATCAATACCGGCTCCAAGCAGGGCATAACCACTCCGCCTGGCGATCCTGCTTACAATGTCTCGAAATCGGGCGTGAAGACCTTCACTGAAGCCTTGCAGCATGAGTTACGTAACACAAAGCACTGTCTCGTAACGGCTCATCTGTTCATTCCGGGTTTTGTCTATACGCCYTTGACTGCAGGAAATCGCACGGAAAAGCCAGCTGGCGCGTGGACGCCGGAACAAACCGTCGATTTCATGCTGGAGCGTGTGTCAGCCGGTGATTTTTATATCCTCTGCCCAGATAATGATGTAGCCCGCAGCCTCGATGAGCGCCGCATCCTCTGGGCAGCCAACGATATTATCAGGAACCGTCCACCCTTGTCGCGCTGGCATCCGGCCTATCAGAGCGAATTCGCTGATTTTCTTAATCAGGATATCTGACCCGCTAATTCTGGGACACAGTCTCGGATATTGTGAACCCCTCAAATTGCGAGAGCGATTTCCAGATCAGTCGCTTGATACCGGGACTGATCCGGTTCTATGCTGAGGAAAGCCCTTCATTGACAAAGTTGGATTCATAATGACCTCATCTCCCCAAATCCCCGCCGTCGATCCCGTGAAGCTCGATCGTCTGGCGGAAGTAGCCATCAAAATTGGCTTGCAGTTACAGCCCGGACAAGATCTCCTGATCACGGCCCCGCTTGCCGCAGTGCCTCTGGTGCGTCGGATCACAGAACATGCCTACAAGGCGGGAGCGGGTCTCGTGACATCGCTATACAGCGACGAAGAAGCCACTCTTATGCGCTATCGCAACGCTCCAGACGAAAGTTTCGATCGCGCCACAGGCTGGCTGTTTGAGGGAATGGCGAAAGCCTTTTCTGCCAATACAGCTCGGCTTGCAGTTGCCGGTGATAATCCGATGCTGCTCTCTTCGGAGGATCCGGAAAAGGTCTCCCGCGCGAACCGGGCGCAATCCCGTGCTTATCAGCCCGCGTTGGAAAAG
>NZ_JBFUMG010000411.1:0-4047 GCF_054049495.1 Phyllobacterium sp. P5_D12
AGTGTGGGTCCTCGGGTCAAGCCCGAGGATGACGGGAGAAGTGGTTGCGTGCGGCCTCCTACTCGCTCTCCAGCGTTTCCTTGACCGCTGTTGCCAGCTGCTTCAGTGAAAACGGCTTCGGCAGGAAACCGAATTTGGCGTCTTCCGGCAGGTTTCGGGCAAAAGCATCTTCCGCATAGCCCGAAACGAAGATGAATTTGATATCGCCGTAATCCTTGCGCAATTCGCGCAGCAGCGTCGGGCCATCCATTTCGGGCATGACCACGTCGGAAACGATGATGTCCACTTTGCCGCCGAGTTCTTTCATCACCTCAAGCGCTTCGACGCCGCTAGACGCCTCGTGCACCGTGTAGCCACGTGATTGCAACGCGCGAACCCCGCCCATGCGGACGGCATCCTCGTCTTCCACCAGGAGAACGGTTGCGGAACCRGAGAGATCGGTGGCCTTTTCCGTCTTCTTCTCCTTTTTCGGCATTTCGGTCACGACGGCTTCGCCATCGGCGTTCAGAACCTGCGGCTGCTTTTCCTCGACAAAACGCGGCAGGAAAATGCGGAATGTCGTCCCCTTGCCAAGCTCGGACTCGGCGTGAATCGAGCCGCCCGTCTGCTTGATGATACCATAAACCATCGACAGGCCGAGGCCCGTCCCCTTCCCGACTTCCTTCGTGGTGAAGAAGGGTTCGAAAATCTTCTCGATCACTTCCTGCGTCATGCCGGTGCCGCTGTCCTCTACCTCAACCAGCACATAATCGCCTGGAACAAGGTCGCGATAAGTGAGTTCAGCACTCTCCGCTTCAGTCACGTTGCGGGTACGGAGCGTCAGGTTGCCGCCTTCGGGCATAGCGTCCCGGGCATTGACCGTGAGATTGACCACCACCTGCTCGAACTGGCCGAGGTCGGCCCGCACAGGCCACAGATCGCGGCCATGTTCGATCTTGAGATTGACTTGCGTGCCGGCAAGACGCGTCAGCAGCATGCGCACATCGGCGATCACATCGGTGAGGTTGAGCACTTCCGGCCGCAAGGTCTGGCGGCGTGAGAACGCAAGGAGCTGCCGCACCAGCGAAGCGGCGCGATTGGCATTCTGCTTGATGTTCATGATGTCGGCAAAGGACGGATCCGATGCGCGATGATTGGTCAACAGCAGATCGGAAGACATGATGATTGCGGTCAACACGTTGTTGAAATCATGTGCGATACCGCCTGCAAGCTGCCCTACGGCCTGCATTTTCTGGCTTTGCGCCATCGTGGCTTCCAGCGCCTTCTGCTCAGTGGTTTCAACCACTGAAACAATGGCGGCTTCCTCGGCGCCATCCTCGGAACCGGCGTCGAAAACCGGACTGACGTAGAAGCGCAGATGGCGGTCCTCATTACCCGGAATAACGGTATCGACAGGAGAGATTTCCGCCTTGCCGGCGAAAGCTGCAGCCAGTGCCCGGTCGAAGGCTTCGCGATCGCGTTCATGCACGACGGTCTCAAGCGGGATGCGCCGGTCGATATCATCACGATCGACAACCGGGGCGAAAAGCCCCAGGAACCGCGCATTGGTGCGCAGGATCTTGCCGGTCGCATCGACGGCTGCGATGGCCATGGACGCTGAATTGAAGAAGCGCGTGAACCGCACTTCTGCCGCGCGCAACGCGGCTGAATTGTCTTCGCCTTCAGCGCGGTTGAGAACGATCGTGCGGGTTGGGCCGCGCCTGCCGTCACGCTGCGCCTGAACGCGATGATAGAAGCGCACGGCAAGGCTCTGGCCATTGGATTTGGCAAGGTCGAGATCGATGACCGTGTTGCGGCTGGTGCCAGGTTCAGTCTTGACCGCATTGATCAGCGCCATGCCATTGCCGGCGACGATGTCGCGAACCATCATCGAGCCCGGCGTAAACCGCGTGAGGTCGACGCCGAGCCATTCCGCCAGCGTTGCGTTGATATAAATGATGCGGCCGTCAGGATCGGCTGAGAAGAAGCCTGCCGGAGCATGATCGAGATGATCGATGGCCTCCTGAATATCCTGGAAATAACGCTCCTGTTCGGCACGCTCAGCCGAAATATCGGCGATCTGCCACGCATAGACCGGCGTCGTCTGGTCTGGAATGCCCGCGACCGGCCGCGCCTTGACCCGGTACCACGTCGGCACGGGTTCCCGCGATGGATCGAGTGGCCGGGACAGGCGCAGCTCCTCCTGGCCGGAAACGCCGTCGCGCACCGCATTGGCGAGCCGGTAGATCGGATCCGAGGCTGCAGCTTCACCTGAGAGAATGTGCTCGATCGCCCGCACATCGTTGGAATTGGTGACACCGGTTAGCTCGGCATAGGCCCTGTTGGCATAAACGATGCGACCCTTTTGATCGCAGACGACCGTGCCTTCCGGAAACGTATCCACAAACGCGCGCGTGAGTTCATCGCTGGTGCCCCGCGGCGTGAACTGAATGACATTGATCGCCGAGCCGAACAGATAGAACACGCCGGTCATGGCAAGCGTGCCGAGAAGGCCGAGCAGGAATTGCTGCCCCAGTTGATCGCGATAGATGAAGTAAAGGACGGAAACGCCGATCAGCAGCACGCCAAGAAGAACCAGGCGCAAGCCGGCCTTGCTGGATTTCGTGTTCGCGATGATAGGTTCTGGATAAAGATCGCTGTTCGTTTCTTGAGACATACGTCTGCTATTCGTTTCTTGAGACATACGTCTCAGGCCCCTTTTTTCATCACCGGCGCAATTGCATCAAGCCGATGTTTATTCTCGAATCGTTTGGATCATATCTTTGACGCGGTATAAACCCCATCCTTTATATGACCGCGATTATTCCACGGTTTCGCACGAATTCCGATTTAGAACATCCAATATCGCGCGTAGACAATCTGTACTACATAGGCCGAAACTGCGTTAGGGTTGCGGCTAACTATGGCACGCACTAGTGTCGCATAAAGTAATGCTTCGAAGCCCATGTCGGGGAACAAGTTTTGGGCCCGAAGAACGCACAAGGAGAGTTTATCATGAACGCTTGGCTTGCCACTATTGTTGGCGAAAGCGCTGCCCCCATCGTGGGATTTATTCTTCTGTTCATTCTGGTCATCGCCCTGCTTCTACTGGTATTCGCCATATTGCGGCGGGTGACGGGTGGTACATTCGTTGCTGGCGGGCGCAACCGGCAGGTCCGTCTCTCGGTTACTGACGCGGCAGCCGTCGATAATCGCAGGCGGCTGGTACTCGTGCGCCGCGACGATGTCGAGCATCTGATCTTGATCGGCGGTCCCAGCGACCTGGTGATCGAGCAAAACATTCGCCAGTTTGCGCGACAGCCGCGAGTTGAACCGCCAGCGTCCGAGCCCGAAGCGAGAGTTCCCGAACCGAAGCCAGAGCCGAAAGTCGCGGAAGCGCCACCTCGCGCACAGCCCCGTATCGCATCTCCAGCCCCTCCGGTTCACACGCCTCCCCCACCTGTTCAGACAGCGCCAGCGCCGCAAATACCGTTGCGTCCGGCACCGCCGCAGCAGTCTGAGCCGCCAAGGCGGCCGACCGAACCACCGAGACAGGCCGAGCAACCTGCCCCCTTGCCATCCACGCCCCCCATTCAACCCGTTCCACCGGCAGCGAAGGCCCCGGAAGTAGCGTCCGCTGCTTCGAACGAGCCACCGGCTGTCAGTGCACCGGCACGGGACAATGGCTGGCAGCGAACCGCTTCGCCATCCTTTGGAACCGTGCCTCGCGCGGAGCCGAAGATAGACACGCCAGAACCTGCCAGGGAGGTAGCTGCATCTGAAACCAGAACGACGACTGCCGCTGCCTTCCCCTTCGCCGTGCGCAACGAACCGGCGGCGGCCGTCAAGGAGCCGACCTTCGACGCGTCCGTGGAAACGGAAGAATCTGAAATAACCTTGGGCGACATGGATTTCAGCGACGCATTCGAGACAGACCTCGGAAGCGAACTCAACATCGCACCTGGCAAGGAAGCAAAGCCTGAAAAACAGGACAGCATCGAGGACGAGATGGAACGGCTGCTAGGAGATTTATCCCGACCTGAGAAGCGTTGAGACCCACAATGGACA
>NZ_JBFUMG010000412.1:0-4018 GCF_054049495.1 Phyllobacterium sp. P5_D12
GTCTACGACCAGCCTATCGTCCGTCCCGCCACGTACAATACCCTCGACAAAATTGGTGGTACCAATGAAATCGGCGACAAAAGTATTTGCAGGGCGCTCGTAAATATCGCGCGGCGATCCAACCTGGACAATCTTGCCTTCATTCATGACAGCGACTTCGTGGGAAAGCGCCAACGCTTCGCTCTGATCATGTGTTACGTAGATCGTGGTTAGGCCAAGCTCGCGCTGCATCTTTTTCAGCTCGAACCGCATCTTGTCACGTAGCTTGGCGTCGAGATTTGACAGTGGCTCATCGAGCAGCAGCAATCTTGGTTCCATGACCAGTGCGCGAGCCAATGCAAGTCGCTGCTGCTGGCCACCGGACAATCGTGTTGCCTCCCGCTCCTCGACATGATCGAGAGAGACCGCGGCCAATACTTTCATGACCTTGTCGCGGATATCCTTGGTCGATAGTCGCTTTCTTTGCACCTGCAACGGAAAGGCCGCATTCTGGAAGACCGTCATATGCGGCCAGATGGCATAGGATTGGAAGACCATGCCGAATTGCCGATGGTTCGGTGCTACGAAGATATTGCCCGCCGAAGAATAGACCACCGTATCATGCGCCTTGATCACACCCTTTGAAGGACGCTCCAGCCCCGCAATTGACCGCAAGGTCGTTGTCTTGCCGCAACCGCTCGGTCCAAGCAGAGTAAAGAGCCGCCCGGTTGGAACAGAGAAGTTTATATTACTGGCAGCAAGCACGGGCTTGGCGCCCGGCGCCTGATAGGTCGTGCTGAGATTTTCAACTGATAACATGGTTTCCTCCCAATTATATCAAGCGTCCTTGACGCCGAAGCGTTTCGACAGTGTTTGCACGACCATCAGGAAGCAAAAAAGCGCGGTAATCATCATGACGCCGAAGGCCGACAGCTCGATGTATTGGCCGTTCTGCCAGAACTCCCAGATCATGATCGAGATGACCTCATTGCCTGGGCTGTAGAGCAGGATCGAGCTGGATAATTCGCGTACCGACACGACAATAATATAGATCCAGCCCGCCATCAGGCCCGGCTTCAACAGCGGTAGAACGATCCGCCGGAAGATCGTAAACCAGGAGGCACCGCTCATGGCCGCAGATTCTTCCAGTTCCTTATGAATCTGGATCATTGAGGTGCTGTTGTAGCGCATGCCATAAGGAAGGAACTTGATCACGTAAGCCATCAGCATGATCCATAACGTGCCATAGATGCCGATGTCGAAGTTAAGATAAAAGATCATGAGCGAAAGGCCGAGGACGATGCCGGGAAACACCAGCGGCAGGGACGCCAGCATGTCGAGTACCCAGCGGCCAGGGATCTTTGTCTTGATGGTGATCCAGCAAATGACCGAGGTTAAAAGCATCACAACCGTAGCACCGCCGATGGCGAGCTTCGCGCTGTTCCACACGACACCGTAGAAGCCAGGATATGCCAGCACCTTGCCATAGGCGGCGAAGGAAAGGTTGTGCAACGCCGCCCATGACGGCGCCGCATAGTATTTTTGCAGCGAGGCCCAGAAAAGCACCAGAAATGGCAGAGCAACCACAAAGATGCAGTAGAGGATAAAAATGCCGGCTGTAACGTAACGCCAGCGGCCAATATCCGACACGCGAGGCCGAAACCCCTTGCCGGTCACGGTCGAAAACCTCGAACCCTGGCTGGACAGTCGCGATTGATAATAGATGCCCAGCGACGTGATCAACAACAGCGCCATCGCATACGCGGAAGCAAGACCGATGTCGCTTGGATAGCTATGGACTGCGTCATAGATCGCAGAGGTATAAACGCGCAGCCCGACAGGCAAACCAAGCAGTGCGGGCACTTCGAACGACTCGATGCCCCTGACGAATAGAATGAGAAACGCGGCAAGAATTGCCGGCCATGCGAGTTTGAGCGTGATCTTGAAAGCCACTTGTACGACGGAAGCGCCGCTCATCAAGGCGGACTCTTCAAGTGAAGGATCCATCGATCGAAACGCTGCCGTGACCAGCAGAAAGGCGATCGGCGCATAATGCAGGCCATCCACCCATATCATGCCCGTAAGCGAATAGATGTTGAACAGCGGTGTCGTCAGGCCGAACCAATCCCTGAATATCTGGTTGAAAATACCGATCTGCGGGCTTGCCAGCATGATCCAGGAAAYGGTGAAAAGAATGCCGGGAATGATCAGTGGAACGATCGACATTGCGAAGAACAAGGATTTGAAGGGCGTGTTGGTACGCTCGTTGACCCAGGCAAAAAATGTTCCGAGCACCAACGCGAATGCAGCCGTCCCGAACGCGAATTTTAAAGAGTTGAACATAAGCCCGAGTGAATCGGTGGTGCCGAATGCCGTGGCGTAATTTTCTAGCGTAAATACCGCGGGAACCTGCGCAGTCGACGTCGACGCGAAACTCTGCCAGATCAAGAAACCAAGTGGAATGAGCGCAAGCCAGGCAACGACAACAATGCATAATCCGATGATTACCCATTTCATGTCGAATGAACGGCCCCAGCCTTGGCCAAGCGAGGTATGTACGGTGCTACCGTCCGGTGTCGTTACTGCCATTGGTTCCTCCCTATGCGGTCGCTTGGCACGACTCGTCTTTTTACGGTTTAGATCAAATCACGAAAGCCTCGAGCGTTTCAGGCGCGAACAATTCCTCTGCCTTTAATTGACGGCGCGAAAGGCCCTGTTCGTATGAATATCTGAGGAAGACGTCCAAGGTCTTCTTGTTCTTTTCGAAGCCATTGGGCCAGAAATCTGCACCCATCTCGCTCTCGGTCTCTTCGTAGTGAGCAACGGCCCAAGGTAACATTGTCTTTAGAGCCGCCGTTTCCTGGAGATCGCGATAGGTTTTTTGCTGAGATGCATTGAGCGCCTTGAAGATGGATTGGGCAACCCAGCGGTTCTTTTCATATACCTCACGTCTGATCACAAAGGTGTGCATGATCGGGAAAATTCCGGTACGGGAAAAGTACTCGCGTTCGACACTGACATAATTGTCGAAGAGACGCTTCACAGTACCGTTTTTCCCCTCGTAGGTTGAGGGCTTTCGAGCGGTATAAAGCGCATCGATCTCACCGTCTCGCAGCATGGCCGCAAGAGTCTGTCCTGGGCCGATTGGTTCGACCTTGATATTATCCGGCAGCGAAAGTTTCAGCTTTTCGCTGCGATTGGGCGACTCTTCACCACCCGTCCGATAGGTGACACTATCCACAGGTACACCAAACTCGTCAGAGAGTATGCCTCGTATCCAGGCTGGCGCGGTCATCTGATATTCAGGACAGCCAACCCGCTTCCCGATGAGATCCTTCGGCTCGCGAATACCGGAATTGGCGTTGACGTAGATCGAAGAGTGCCGGAAAAAGCGCGACGGAAAGAATGGGATGGCAATGAACGGCCGCTCTTCCTTGAACAGCGAAACCACGTAGGAAGATAGTGACATCTCTGCGACATCAAACTCCTTGTAACGGAGCATGCGAAAGAAGGTCTCTTCGACGGGCAGGCTAAGGCAAGTCAGATCGATACCATCGGGACGGATCGACCCGTCCATCACACTGCGTGTACGATCGTAATCCCAACAGCCCATCGTCAAACGCAGATTGCTCATGCCAGTTCCTACCGTGTTTCCCGTTGCTCACGCCGGCGTTGCCACCAGTCCGCTTTTTAGCTGGCGTAGATCAACACACTCTCTCTATCCAAGAGTTTTTTCATGGGAGAGCTCGCAGCTTTTTGATGTTCAAGCTGCCGCCGGTCGCGTGTACAGTCAGGAAGACTGGCAGGTAAATATTCGCATTGAGCGAGACCGCCCTGAAAATTCAGTCATAAAATTCAAGCTGCCGACTATCCAGTGGAGGAGCCGGTTGGTCAGCCTGTGGGGAAATTGGAGGAGGAAATCATGAATTTACAACGCCGCCTATTAATGCTCGCGGGCGCTGCAGCCTTCGCGCTTTCGGCATTTGGCGTGCCAGTCTTTGCAGCCGACAATGCCTTGCTCATTTCCAAGGACACGGGC
>NZ_JBFUMG010000413.1:0-3996 GCF_054049495.1 Phyllobacterium sp. P5_D12
TATTTGCTTGGCGCGTGATCTGTTGGGACAACAACGCGATTCCTTCGGCTTTGAGCAAGGCCTTGTCGGCAATCATCCCACCATACGCGTCGGCCAGTTTCGATGCGCGCTCGGTCACCATGGGATCGAAGGGAACGATCCTTTCAGCCAATATGTTTGAGTGAAACTTCTCGCGGATCGTAATGAACGAGCCGAAAACAGCCTGGCCGAGGAGCCCGCCCAGGCTCTGCGTCGACAGGAAGACGATGATGAAGCTCAGTATGTAGTTGGGTCCGCGCTTCAGCGCCGCAGTCAATCCGATCGACATAGCCGGCGGCAAGAACAGGGCGGTCGCCGCCGCGATCAGCGCTTGGCTGACATACATTTCCGGAGGGCGGGTAAGATAGGTCGCTTGGCTGTCCATATAGGATCCTATGATCAGAAAAATCAGCGCGACGGCGTGAATTGCAGGAACGCGTTCCGGCGTCATGACTGCGGCGCACGACAATCCTGCAGCAATCATTGATACCATCATGACGACATAGAGCTTCCACAGTTGGTCGTTCATCAGGCCGAGATTCTGGAAAAAGCTTGTGGCGATGGTCGACTGCTCGGAGACGGCCAGCCGAAAGAGAAGGATCGTTCCGGCAAGATGCAGGATCTCCTTGCTGGCGATCCATCGTATGTCGAGGAGGGGTCTTTCGCGATTGAGTTCAATCACCACGGCTATCGTTATCGTCACAATGGCGATCGCGAGCAGAACTCCAAGCCAGGCTGCTTCCCTCCACCAGTAGAGGCGGCCCGTGACCAGAACGACGGCCGTACACCCAAAACCAATGGCGATCAGCACGTAGCTCACAACGTCCATCTTTTCGATCACCTTGGCACGCGGAATGGGCGTCAGCGGAAGGAGGTAGATCACTCCAAACGAGACGAGCGCTAACGACACTTCGAACATGTAGAGACCTTGCCACTGGCCGATATCGAGTAAGGTCGGCGACAGCAGACGCGCCATCGGAGCGGCAAGCGAGATATTGGTGAGCACCAGGCAAACCCCGATCGTCCGTTTTCGAGATGGCGGAAATGCCTCCAGCATATAGAGAAAGGCGAGGCTCGACAGCGGAGCAGCCGCAATGCCGCTGACAAAGCGAATGATGATCGCGGATTGCAGATCAATCACAAAAAGATGCAGCAGCGAAACCAATACAAATATGGCGATGCTCAGTTCAGCGAAATTCCGGAGACCGTATTGGTTCCGTATCTTGATCAGTGCAACCGAAAGGCTGACATTGGGAGCCATATACGCAGCGATCAGCCAAGTCGCTTCGACATTTGTGGCACCAAGATAGCCTTGAATTTGCGGGATATTGGTCGCGACCAAATTCATGCCGAGTCCTTGTGTCATCGACAAAAGAGTTGATGCAGCGATATAGGCGGCAGATCGGAGCGCATTGATAGGTGGGTCGGCGACTGGCGATGCATCGGTGACGGTCTGCACCTTCGCCCGATTTATGTTGTTTGGGGTGTATCCGACAAACTCCGCCTCGGGGATCATGAAGTAACCCTCTCGATACGATGACATTATTTTCGGGCTAGTTTAAAGCACCTGTGCGCGTCTTCAACGTCTGTTCCCGCAAGAAGAGCGACTGAAGAGAGTGCTGACTACCGCCGCATTGCGCAAATCCTCCCTGTTTAGAAATTGCAATGTGACTGAAGACTCATTTGGATAACAGTACGTTACGGTTACAGGCAGCTGCAACAGCAGGGCTTCGCGGCGGTAGCCCCAATAAACTCGATTTCACACGCGTTGCATGCCCTGTTGCGGTATTCGAACCCGCAGCAAAGGGCGGCGTTGCGAATTTCCATTGTGCTATCGGTATYATTGTTTTTGCGGTGCAGATGGAGAGGGCACATCCAGCCTGATGAGCCGGGAGAACTCCGGTGACAATCCCGCTGCCCTTGCSCGYTCRSCRATATKASCACGSTYCCGCAGMTCCGCRAGCGGCAAACTGGTATCGAGYGCGCCGCGCTCATAGGCGTATTCTGGAAGATAGCCATTGACGATCAGCCGCCAGTCCAGAGGAACCACATCCCCGACTGCCCGCATCATCTTGACGATGGTCGTCGTGCAGTTGGTCGTGATGGAATTGTAGAATTCCGGCGTCGTGGAAAGTGCATTGGCATCCTGAACATACTCAAGCAGCAGCGCGCGGGCCGCTTCCGGAGACGCTCTGAGGCGATATATCTGGACATCTTCGCCGCGAAAGTTCGATCTCACCCCGACTACATCGCGCTCATCCGACGCTATAATCACCAGCGGATCGCTCTTGAAGAGATCGGCAACRGGCGAAAACGCGCCCCCGACGCGCCGCCTCACCTCCACCGACCAGGCGATATARTCGCCGCCCTCGAAGCCGAAGCTTAGAATGACATGGGCGATGTTGGGATTTCCCCATTGWGACAAGAAGAGRTCRGCCGTCCGAAGCTKGCTCAGATYATAGGTCCGCGTCACCCAGCGYTCGGTGAAATCCGTTTTGCTGYGCCATTCGAAGTCGCGGACGTTGTTCAGCGTCAAGACATCRCCRTTACGCGTYCCGGTGACCTGACGCGCCACCTCCGGYGCCCAGTCYGCATGTYCCAGCGGCTTGATCGTGCTCCACCATGTCAGCAGCAGACAGAAGCACAGGAGAAAGGCGACAAGTCCCCATATTCGAAGACGAGTGAAGAGAGCGAYCACTGTTGCTAGGCCGAAAACACCGCATACGAAGGACAAGGCAACTCTTGCTGATGGCCGAACGGGGAGCTGGTACCAAAGTGYTCCKRCCGCCCATGCCGTGGCAACAAGGATRATTGAAGCCAGAATGCCGGYAACCAGCAAACGYCCTATAAGTCGCATTGCCCGCTACTTGATCCTGTCGTGTTGCTTGTCCATGGCTTTGCCAACAGGTACACGGCTCCCCCGGCTGAATGCGCCATGATCAAGGTGCCGGATTCAAAGTAACGGTCGCCGTCGTAGGGGCCGTAACCGCTGTCGTAGTTGCCCTGGAACGGCACGTCGATCAGCGACGCAATGGGATTAGACAGCTTCTTGGCAAGGTCTTCGCTTGAGTCCTGTGCCCAAGCGTCACGATTCCTCCCTAGCAGCGAGAGCGCAGTGACCGGGATCGAGAGCCAGTTCCTGACCATATCCATGTTCGATTTCCCCCACTATATTGTAACACTGCGGGACGGTGCGCGCCACCGACGCTCAATGAGTGACCCGGTTGCGGTCCCAACCAACCCGCTTGACATGGTTACATCGTACCGACGGCCGTAAGTGAGTAGGCGGGGAATATATTACGCGACCTTTGGGTGTCAGTTCTGGCACAAGGCAAACAATTTATCGTACGCGGTCAGTATCTACTAACATATTGGCAAAGCAGAAACAAAAATCATCGTTCGAAAGTGGAGATCCCGGATGGAGATTGATTTAGGCGAAGTGCTTGATCCATTTCGCAGGCACGTCATCGACATCAAAGATGCGCTTGCTCATGCTCGTTATCGCTACGATGGGCTCGATTTGATTTTGGAGACGGTCTCGGACCCCAAGGTACGCGGTGCCTCACAGGAAATCTTTGCCCTGGCGGGTGAAAAGATGAATGTCGTTGATGACATGCTAGACGAACTCTATCGGCAGCTTTCTGACGTCGATCGTATGCTAGAAGCTTACGCGTCAAAACGAGAGTGATGGCGATAACGTTAATCCCGTCGATGTTGGCCGCCACATAGGGCAACACTGTTCAGATTTTTGATGCTCCTCAATGGCCGCTTTGCGCCAGAAGCAGCCATTGCGTAGTGCCTGCTACTTGCCAACAGCTGTCATTGTGATCGCGACCACAGGATTCGATYTTCAGATTTCCCCGTTGAGACCATGCTCATGGACCTCATTCAATACGATTTGCAACGTAGCCAACACGATCGTTGCAGCGATACATCTCCGCCACGAATAAGTTAGTGTGCCTGAGTGTGGTGCACGAT
>NZ_JBFUMG010000414.1:0-3980 GCF_054049495.1 Phyllobacterium sp. P5_D12
ACCTATGGTTTCGCCTGCAATCATTTCAAGCCTACTTGTGTCCTTCACCATCTCCCTCGATGAATTTATCATGGCATTCTTCCTGACCGGTACCGAAGCAACTCTGCCTGTCTACATCTGGGGTCAGTTGCGATTTGCCGCCAAGCTGCCGGGCGTGCTCGCGCTCGGTACGCTGCTCCTCGCTGGTTCGATTATCCTTTTGACCATCGCAGAAATCGTGCGACGCCGCGCAAGCAGTCGCACCCAGAATATGGGAGGCATGATTGCCTGAACGCTCTATGATCGAGATCTCGCGCGTGACGCGCAGCTACGGGGCCTTCAAGGCGCTCGATGAAACGTCACTCACGATCCGCGAGGGTGAATTCTTCTCGCTCCTCGGCCCTTCCGGGTGCGGCAAGACCACGCTGCTCCGTATGATCGCCGGTTTCGACACGCCGACAAGCGGATCGATCTCGGTTGATGGCCAACCGATGGACGGCATTCCCGCTAATCGGCGTCCGACCAATATGGTCTTTCAAAGCTACGCCATATTTCCGCATCTCAATGTCGAGCAGAACGTGTGCTACGGGTTGAAACGGCTCAGACTTGGAGCAGATGAAGAAAAGCGCCGCGTCGAAGAAGCCCTATCGCAAGTATCGCTGACCGGGCTTGGTAAACGCGGCGCGACCGAACTGTCCGGTGGACAGCGCCAGCGTGTCGCTCTCGCCCGCGCCCTCGTCATGCGGCCAAAGGTGCTTCTCCTGGATGAGCCGCTTTCAGCCCTCGACAAGAAGCTGCGCGAGCAGATGCAGGTTGAATTGCGCCGGCTGCAACAGGCCGTGGGTATCACCTTCATTCTCGTCACACACGATCAATATGAAGCGCTGGCGATGTCCGATCGCATCGCGGTCATGTTCGGCGGAAAGATCGCGCAGGTCGCATCGCCGAAAGAGATCTACCAGCGGCCGGTCAACTGCCAGGTAGCTGACTTTCTTGGCGGTATGAACTTCGTAAAGGCAGAGATCGTCGAAGAGAACAGCGCCTCGATGATATTGGATACGCCGGGCTTTGGACGCGTGAGGACCGACAAGCCCGCGGCATTTGTGAGGAACGGTAAGGGTGCAACGCTGGGGATCAGACCGGAACGCCTGCGCGTCCTGTGGGATGATGCGACAGACAAATACGAGGTGGCCGGCAAGGTCGTCGACCGGCATTACTTCGGGGAGATAACCCATCTGGTGATCGAGATACCGGGTTTTGACAAACCGCTCTCGGTGACGGAAACCAATAATTTCGGCGCCGACGACATTCCGGTCGGCGCCCCGATCCGTCTGGCCTATGACCCCGACGCGTTGGTGGCACTCGCCGACTGAAGGCGCTCGATGATGGGCTGGGCCGCCAAGCGGCCAGCAATGATGGCTCCTTCAATATAGCCGGGAAATGATGGCGAGAGTTCCGACGAGGCAAAGGTGATGCCGGCGAAGCCGCGGCGAAGGGTATTTTCGGCTTCGGTCGCGTTTATGACCTCGACAATGTCCGAATAGCCACCACCACTCCACGGATCGTCGATCCAGTTGCGGAGCAGGATGTCCAACGGCGCGCCAGCGTCCGGCCCAAGCGCCACCACCAGTCTCGACACCACCTCCTGCTTGAGCGCCTCCTCACCRTGGCTCGACCATTCGACAGCAATGGGTCCGCCGACGAACACCACGAGCGCGGGGTGCTGGTCATCATGGCTCGCATCGCACGCATAGAGCCCGCGTGGATCGATCCAGATGACACTGCCGTTGAGGCCCGTCCTCCGCCAGAACGGTTGGGAATATCGTATGAGCAACTTGACGACTGTGCCGCTCTTCCACGAGGCAAGCGCGTTGTTTATTGCCTCCGGCAACGAGGGATGAAAGATGATCCTGCGCGCCATTACAGGCGGTACAGCAATGATGACCTCGTTGGCCGAATAAGCCCCGGAGACAGTGCGGACCGTGAAGCCGGATGCAGTCGTCTCGACACTGTCGACGGGCTCACTCAATAGCAGCGATTTCCCCAGCGACCGCGCCATATCCGCTGCCAGCGAATGCATCGTTTCCTTGAGGAAATACTGAAGTTCGGAGACTTTGTTGGTGATGCGCCGGTCGTTATCGACAATATACCACAATGGAACCAGCTCAGCCGGTACGCACCATAGACCTTCGATCAACGACAGAAATCGCATTTTTGCGGCGGGGTCGGCCTGTTGGCTGTTGACCCATGCGCGGATGGTCAAACCAGACAGCGCTGGATCGGTCGGATCCAGCTTCCGCAGGCGGCGACGCAGAGCCATCGATCCTGCGGAAACTTTTTCCGCATCATGCCTGCCGTGCGGCGGCGGCTGCGCAACGCTGTCACCCCGAACCGGCGTTTCGAGTAATGTCTTGCCGTGGGTCCGCGCCAAGGCCATGATCTCGGGCATGTCATCGCAGATGAACTGACCTCCCGTATCGTAGAGATCATCGAGGTTATTCATTTTTGCCTCGACACGGCCACCCACCCTGTCCCGCGCCTCAAGGAGAACGAAGTCGATTCCGGCCCGTTGCAGTTCGCTCGCCGCCGACAGGCCGGTAAAGCCTGCGCCAACGACGACAACGTGCGTGGGATTGCTTGCGCTCAATACCCCGCCTTGATCTTCTCGAATTCAGCAATCATCTTCGCCTTCAACTCGTTGGGAAGCGGCGACTGGAACAAGGTATTCTCGGCGGATTTATCGTTGTTGGCATAGCCTTTTTCCTCCAGCAGTTTCGGATCGACCGATGCCATGCCCTTGGCGTTCGCCATGCCATATCCCCAGTCGTTCACCATATAGGTCGCGATTGCCGGATCATTGACCGCATTGAGAAAATCATAGGCCTTTGCTTCCGATCCGGGCGCGTCCTTGAAGCGGACATAACCGCAAACCCAGGTTGAATTGCCTTCGTCCGTATCGGGCTTTCTGGCTGCCGGCGTACCCGCGAGCGTCAGTTGCGTCGCTGCATCGTTCCATGCCCAGGCCAGATCGACTTCCCCGCCGCCCATCGCCTGCACGATCTCGGTGGTATCTGTCCAATAGAGCCGTACGTTTTTATGGACCTGACGAAGAAAATCCGACGCCTGTTTGAATTGTTCGTCAGTCATCTGGGTCCAGTCCTTCAAACCGATCGCGAGACTGGCCAGGGCATAAGCGTCATCGACATTGTCGCCGATAGACACGCGGTCCTTGAACTTCGGATCGGCAAAGGCTTTCAGCGATTGCACGTCCTTCGCGTCGACCTTGTCGGTATTATAGGTCAGCGACGTATTCCCCCAATCCCAGGGCATGAACCACGCCTTGCCGTCCGCTGTGGTTGCGAGATCCTTCATCGCCATGATGTTCGGCGCAAGATCATTCCAACCGGTAATCTTCGTCGTATCCAATGGTTGTAGCAGGCCAGCTTCGCGCCACTTCTTCACACTCTGCGAGCATGGATGTCCTAGGTCCGACTTGAAGCCGGAACGCACCTTCTCGAAGGCTTCATCCTCGTCGCCAAAAAAAGCAAATGTTGGAGACTCACCATCCTTGGCGACATAGCCGGGGTGGAACGAGGGTTCCTCATATCCTGCCCAGTCAAAAACGATGAGATTCTTGTCTGCGGCGATTGCGATCGTCGCGACCGCGGCCGAAAGCCCCGCGGCTACTCCGAGTATGATGCCAAGATGGCGGCCCGATTTCTTCATGCTCATTCCCCTTATTGTTAACCGTTCATGCGGTTTTCTTTGTCGGTAGGGCTTCTCTTGAGAAGTGTTTTGGAAATACGGAGGCCAGATAGTCGCAGGCGGCAAAATGGGCCGATTCTCGCGTCACATCTTCGGTGCCCATCATGAGACGCAGCCATAGGCCCTCAAGCATCGCGCTTAGTCCAAGCGCTGTTGCCGTGGCATCGAACGAATAATCGCCGTCAGCCTTGAGTTTTCTGCAAATGTCGATGATCACGTTCTGATAGGCTTGGTCC
>NZ_JBFUMG010000415.1:0-3972 GCF_054049495.1 Phyllobacterium sp. P5_D12
AGACGGCAGTGCTCCGGACGGATCCCGACAGATACGGTGCTATCTGCATTGTCGCGGCCAAGTACCGGGTCGATCGCGATTTGGATACCGTCGAGCAAAACAAAATTGCCACCTGGCGCGATGGTGCTGTCAAAGAAGTTCATGGCCGGCGAACCGATGAATGTCCCGACAAAGCGCGTTCGTGGCCGGTGGTAAATCTCCAGCGGCGTGCCGACCTGCTCGACATGGCCCTTGTTCATGACGATCAGCTTGTCCGCCAGTGTCATCGCTTCGACCTGATCGTGGGTCACAAATACCGAGGTTGCTGAAAGTCGCTTATGTAGGCGGCGGATTTCTACACGCATCTGCACCCGCAGCTTGGCATCGAGATTGGAAAGGGGCTCATCGAACAGAAAAACCTTCGGTTCGCGGATGATCGCCCTTCCCATTGCCACGCGTTGCCGCTGACCACCGGAAAGCTGTGCCGGCTTACGATCCAGCATTTCCTCTAGCCCTACAATACGAGCAGTCTCACTGATACGCCGATCTCGCTCGGCACGCGGAACACCTGCAACCTTCAACGCATAGCCAATATTGGCAGCCACGTTCATATGCGGATAGAGAGCGTAGTTCTGAAACACCATCGAACAGCCGCGATCGCGCGGCTCGAGATTATTGACAACTGTGCCGTCAATCGAAATCTCGCCTGCGGAAATCTCCTCGAGCCCGGCAATCACGCGCAGCAGCGTGGACTTGCCACAACCTGATGGGCCAAGGATCACCACGAATTCGCCAGACTTGAAGTCAAGATCGACCCCATGCAGGATTTGTGTGCGGCCATAGGATTTGCGGACGTTCCGGATGTTGATTTCGGCCATGAGCTTTCCTTTTATTTCTCTGTCGAGACCAGACCACGGACGAACCAGCGCTGCAAAACAGCGACAATGATCAGAGGCGGCAGCATGATGATGAGTGCACCGGCCATGGAAACATTCCATTCTGGCAGGCTGTTGATATTGGGAACGAGCGTGGTCATCGCCACCATCGCTGTCTGGTATTCGGCCTCGGTTGTCATCAGCTTTGGCCACAAATACTGATTCCAGGCGTAGACGAACATAATCGTCGCCAGCGCCAGCATGTTGGTACGTGACAACGGCAGCAGGATATCTATGAAGAAGCGAAGCGGCCGGGCGCCATCCATTTTGGCGGCTTCAGTGAGCTCGTCCGGGAGCGTCATATAAAACTGCCTGTAGAGGAACGTACCCGTAGCCGTTGCAATCACCGGCAGGACCAGTCCTGAATAGGAGTTGAGCAAGTTCCATTGCAGCGAGAGCTCGATGCCAGTGAGTGTCTGGATCAGCCAGCGGACYGGCTCAAAAACATCGGCGGCAATGTTATATGTCGGAACGACGCGCACCTCGAGCGGAAGCATCAAGGTCATGAACACCAACCAGAAGAAGACGTGACGCAATGGACTCCTGAAATAGACAATGGCGAAAGCGCTGATCGAGGCAAGGACGATTTTGCCCACCATGACCAACAGTGCCATGATCAGGCTGTTGAGCATCGCTGGACCAAGGTTGGCCCGATGCCATGCCGCCTGGAGATTGTGCAGGAAATCAGCGCCAGGCAGAAGATTGAATGGAACCGCGTTGACCTGCGCCAACGATTGGGTCGATGCGGTAAAAATCATCCAGAACGGTCCAAGGATCAGGAGCAATCCAACGATCATGATGAAATAGGTCACCATATTGAGAATAGGCGTTCGTTCAATCATGGGGCGGACCTATTTGTAATGGACGCGCCGCTCAACGAAGCGGAACTGGATAAAGGTGAAGATCATGATCAGGCCTATGAGGATCAGGCTTTGAGAGGCGGCGCCAGAATAGTTGAGGCCCTGGAATGCCTCGCTGACGATGCGATACACCATGACATTCGTTGCCCCGTTCGGGCCACCTTCAGTCGTCAAATCGACAATACCATAAGTGTCGGGACCGACGAAGCTTTCGGTAAGATTGAGCACCAGCAAGAAGAAAAGTGTTGGAGCAAGCAGCGGAATCTGCAGATCGATGGCTCTACGCACCGGACCGGAGCCGTCCATCGACGATGCTTCAATCAGACTGCGCGGGATTGATTGAAGACCCGCGGTCATGAAGATGAAATTATAGCCGATCCATTTCCACGCAAAACAGATGATCACCAGGATCATTGCATGGCTGCCAAACTTGGCGGGGTTCCACAAATCCGGCGACCATGTGTTGACGATGGCGATCAAGCCGCTTTCTGGAGCGAAGATGAAACGAAATGCAAGTCCGACGGCAGGGGCCGCAATGGCATAGGGCCAAATATAGAAAAACCTGAATAGGCCCGAGCCTTTCAACTGGCGATCGACACAGATCGCAAGCACGAAAGCAATGAACATCGAAAGCGCGGTTGCGGTAAAAGCAAAGACAAGACTGAGCGTAACCGATTGCCAATATTCGCGATCAGCAAAAACTTCACGGAAATTGTCCCACCCGACAAAGAGGCGATCGCCTGCCCCGCCGAACGCCGGTTCCAGCGAAAACGCCCAGGTAAGAACCGACGTGGCCGGCCAATAGAAGAAAAAGAAAATCAGCAAGAGCTGCGGCAATGCGAACAAGATAGGCAACCACCGGCTTTTAAAAACAGCACGTTTGTTCATAGGTTCGACCGTTTCCCGTATCTTGTCAGTTGGCAAACCAAATGGCCCGGATGCGGAATGCTCCAGGCAATGGGGAAAAGTGGACTAGTTCAGCGTCTGACCGGCATAGGTCTTTTCGAAGCGGCGGATAATGGCGTTGCCACGCTCGACTGCCTGGTCGAGACCGGCCTGGACCGTCATCTTGCCGAAAAAGATACCTTCCATCGCATTCGAGATTTCCTTGCGGATCTGCGGGAAGCCACCGACGCGGATGCCACGGGTAAGATCGCCAGCCGGCGTATAGGTCAGGCTTTCAATAGCTTTCTCGCGGCCTGCAAACTGCGGCTTCTCATAAAAGCCGTTGGCTTTCATCGCGTCGAAACCGGTCTTGGTGACGGGGATGTAACCTGTGACTGTCGACCACCATTGAACCATATCCGGCTGGGCGATGAAGTTGAGGAAAGCTGCTGCGCCTTTATATTCGGCTTCAGGACGGTTCTTCAGAACCCAGAGAGACGCGCCACCGACAAGAGAGTTCTTGCGCTCGGTACCTTTCCAGACCGGAAGCATCGTCACGGCCCACTTGGTGCCTGGCTTGATCGTCTTGCCAATTGTGCCGTGATCGGCGATCGACGACTGAATCATCTGGCAGGTTTGCGATGCGAAGGCCGGCACAACATCCATGCCGAGCTGGGCAGTCTTGACCTGAAACAGGCCTTCATCCGTCATTTTCTTGAAGAATGTCAGCTGGTCCACAACTTTTGTCTTGTTGAAAACAAGCTCGGTGTCGAGACCGTCATAGCCATTGTTCTTGGTAGCGATAGGCTGATTGTGGATTGCCGAAAACTGCTCCACCGTCGCCCAGCTGTCGAAACTGAAGCCGAAGGGGCAATCAAAGCCTGCCGATTTCAGCTTGCGCGCATCGGCTTCCACGTCTTCCCAGGTCTGCGGTGCACTATCGATGCCAGCCTTGGTAAAGGCGTCGATGTTGTAGTAGAACATTGCCGTCGAGGAATTGAACGGGAACGAATTCAGCACTCCTTTGGAGTCGGCATAATAACGCGCGATGCCGCCGAAATAGTTGTCCCAATCGATCTTGTAGCCGTTGTCTTCCATCAGCTTCTTCGCCGGAATATATGCGCCGGACAGCATCAGATCGAGTGTACCAACGTCGAAGACCTGCACGATGGCCGGGTTTTTCTTGGCACGATAGGCGGCGATAGCGTTCTGGATGGTCTCTGGATAGCCATTCTGACTGGTGCAGACGATCTCATAATCTGACTGCGAAGCATTGAACTTGTCGCAGGTTTCCTTGACCCGCTCGCCAAGGT
>NZ_JBFUMG010000416.1:0-3972 GCF_054049495.1 Phyllobacterium sp. P5_D12
CACATAGTCTGCCGGTGCACGATTGGATGGTGCAATGGGCGGATGTTTGGAAAGAAACGAATCCGGGGGCCTTGTGTTTTACCGGAATCGGTTCTATGTAGGCTTAACAGACACGCGGTGCGTGGAGCTGAACGATCAGCTTTACGGGCCGCAATGGTGTGGACAGATGGTGTTGTTTAAGTTGCAGCACAGCATGTTTACAGCAACATGACATGCACGAGCGGTAAATGGCATCCAAAACGAATCCAATAACTTTTTTTCAGCAAGTGCGCGCTGAAACCGCAAAGGTCACATGGCCTTCGCGTCGCGAAACGCTCATTTCCACCGCGATGGTGATGGTAATGGCGTTTTTTGCTGCGATTTTCTTTTTCGCAGCTGATCAGTTGATGGMATACGGAATCGATATGATTCTCGGTCTTGGTCGTTAACGCAGGCTGACAAGAAAATCRGGATTGGGAAATAGCAATGACCGCGCGCTGGTATATCGTTCACGCCTATTCGAACTTTGAAAAGAAGGTCGCCGAGTCGATCGAAGAAAAGGCTAGACAGAAGGGTCTGTCGCATCTTTTTGAGAAGATTCTCGTGCCGACCGAAAAGGTGGTCGAGGTGCGCCGTGGCCGCAAGGTCGATGCCGAGCGCAAGTTCTTCCCGGGTTATGTCCTGGTTCGTGCCGATCTGACGGATGATGCCTATCATCTGATCAAGAACACACCGAAGGTGACGGGGTTCCTCGGTTCGGACAATAAGCCGATTGCGATTTCCGACAAGGAAGCCGACCGCATCCTGATGCAGGTTCAGGAAGGTGTCGAGCGTCCAAAAGCTTCGATCTCGTTCGAGATTGGCGAAAGTGTTCGCGTTGCCGATGGTCCGTTCGCTTCGTTCAACGGCACTGTACAGGAAGTCGACGAAGAGCGTTCGCGCCTCAAGGTCGAGGTTTCGATTTTTGGCCGCGCCACGCCGGTCGATCTGGAATTTGGTCAGGTTGAAAAAGTCTGATCAATCGGCGGCTCTCTGAAGCCGCCTGCTGCGTCAGCGGCAAACATGGTGGGAGGTAAGGCAGCCTTTAGCCGGGCTTTCGATCCGCACCACCAAACTGCAACCGCCGGTTATCCGGCACTTTGATTAAAGGCAGGAAGTTATGGCTAAGAAAGTAGCAGGCCAGCTCAAGCTGCAGGTTTCGGCAGGATCGGCAACACCGTCCCCGCCGATCGGACCGGCGCTTGGTCAGCGTGGCATCAACATCATGGAATTCTGCAAGGCCTTCAATGCGGCCACGCAGGAGCTGGAAAAGGGTTCACCCATTCCGGTCKTGATTACATATTATCAGGACAAGTCGTTCACATTTGCGATGAAGACGCCGCCGGTGTCTTACTTCCTCAAGAAGGCCGCAAACTTGAAGTCCGGTTCGAAAGAGCCAGGCAAGGTCGTTGCCGGCAAGATCTCGCGCGACAAGGTGCGTGAAATCGCTCAGGCGAAGATGAAAGACCTGAACGCAGCGGACGTTGAAGCCGCCATGCGCATGGTTGAAGGTTCTGCCCGTTCGATGGGCCTGGAAGTGGTGGGCTAAGACGATGGCAAAACTATCAAAGCGTGTAGCGAAAGTTCGTGAAGGCGTTGACCGTAACAAGCTGTATGACCTGACCTCGGCGATTGCCATGGTCAAGGAGCGTGCTGTTGCCAAGTTCGACGAGACGATCGAAGTTGCAATGAACCTCGGCGTTGACCCTCGCCATGCGGACCAGATGGTTCGCGGTGTCGTCAATCTGCCGAATGGCACCGGCCGTACAGTTCGCGTCGCCGTATTTGCTCGTGGTCCGAAGGCTGATGAAGCCAAGGCTGCCGGTGCAGATATCGTCGGTGCGGAAGACCTGTTCGAGATCGTCAATGGCGGCAAGATCGATTTCGATCGCTGCATTGCGACACCGGACATGATGCCGCTCGTTGGCCGTCTCGGTAAGGTTCTCGGCCCGCGCGGCATGATGCCGAACCCGAAGGTTGGCACGGTTACGACGGATGTTACGGCTGCCGTGAAGGCTTCCAAGGGCGGTGCAGTCGAGTTCCGCGTCGAGAAGGCCGGTATCATTCACGCCGGCGTCGGCAAGGCATCCTTCGATGCGAAGGCGCTGGAAGAGAACATTAAGGCATTCGCCGATGCCGTCACCAAGGCAAAGCCGACTGGCGCCAAGGGTGACTACGTCAAGCGCGTAGCGATTTCCTCGACGATGGGTGCTGGCGTAAAGATCGATCCAGCAACAGTACGCATCGCGTAAGTGTTGGTTGAAGTTTCAAGCTTAGCTGTTTGAAACGAAAAGAATTCCAGGCCCTTCGGGGCCTGGATAACCGGATGTAAGTCCGGTTATCCTGTCCGAGATTGCGGGTGGTTCGCCTTAATTCGTCAGAACCCGCATGAGACGTGGAAAAACTTTGGTTAAAGGGCTTAGCCCGATGAACAAGGTTCGAACCGTAGTTGCCTTTCGCTTGCAGCCGATCTCGGCGAAGCAGGGGGGACAGGATCCTCAAGTGCTGTGTGTTTTCGGTCTTCGGACTGAAGTCTTGCAGCAAAAGGCAACCCGGCAGTGACGCAATCTCGCGTTTCTGCCAAATGGAGAGAGACAGTGGAAAAAGCGGAAAAGCGCGAATTCGTCGCGTGGCTGAATGGGGTCTTCAAGGACTCTGGTTCAGTTGTCGTGGCCCACTATACCGGTCTCACCGTTGCGCAACTGAGCGATCTTCGCTCGAAGATGCGTGATGCTGGTGGCACCGTTAAAGTCGCGAAGAACCGCCTTGCCAAGATCGCTCTTCAGGGCACGGATTCGGAAGGCATCGCTGACCTGTTCACAGGTCAGACACTCGTTGCTTATTCCAACGATCCGATAGCGGCACCAAAGATCGCCATTGAATTTGCCAAGGGTAACGAAAAGCTCGTCATCCTCGGTGGTTCGATGGGAGCAACAACTCTCGACCCGGATGGGGTAAAGGCACTTGCCGCACTTCCATCTCTCGACGAGTTGCGCGCAAAGCTGGTTGGTATGATCCAGACACCGGCTTCTCGCATTGCTCAGGTCGTCAACGCACCGGCAGCTCAGCTTGCCCGCGTTTTTGGCGCCTATGCCCGGAAGGACGAAGCGGCATAAGGCCGTTCTCGCTGTCAATATATCGAACCTTGTAAAGGAATACCAAAATGACTGATCTCGCAAAGATCGTAGATGACCTGTCCAACCTGACTGTTCTCGAAGCAGCTGAACTTTCGAAGCTTCTTGAAGAGAAGTGGGGCGTTTCTGCTGCTGCTCCGGTTGCTGCTGCTGCCGCTGCCGGCGGTGGTGCAGTTGCTGCTGCAGTTGAAGAGAAGACTGAATTCGACGTCGTTCTGACCGAAGCCGGACCTAACAAGATCAACGTGATCAAGGAAGTCCGCGCTATCACCGGTCTCGGCCTCAAGGAAGCCAAGGACCTCGTTGAAGCTGCTCCTAAGGCAGTCAAAGAAGGCGTTAACAAGGAAGAATCTGACAAGATCAAGGCACAGCTCGAAGCAGCTGGCGCCAAGGTCGAACTCAAGTAATCCTTGCACTGATTGGCGGGCAGGGCGATCTGCCCGCCAACTACTCCCCTCGGGGAATCCGGTACTGAACCCTTTTCCTGACGGCAATTTCGATGCTTTCAGGAAACGGGTTTTGTCCCGTTCACGGGGCCGCATGAGCGGTTTTAAGAAACAGGCCAGTTTCTGGCATAAAGACGAGGAGCGACGATGGCTCAGACCCATTCTTTCAATGGTCGTAGGCGCGTACGCAAGTTTTTCGGTAAGATTCCGGAAGTCGCAGAGATGCCGAACCTCATCGAGGTTCAGAAAGCTTCCTACGATCAGTTTCTGATGGTGGAAGAGCCCAAGGGCGGGCGTCTGGATGAAGGTCTGCAGGCTGTGTTCAAGTCTGTTTTCCCGATCCAGGATTTCTCGGGTGCTTCCATGCTCGAATT
>NZ_JBFUMG010000417.1:0-3964 GCF_054049495.1 Phyllobacterium sp. P5_D12
CTGTCAGCTTGCGTACATAACGTCTGGTTCGGTTCGCAAGAATGACTGCCAGAATGAGAGCACCCCCGAGGGAAGAGAGCGCAGCTATTGTTAGCCAGCTTCTCATTTGATCCACAGCAATGTTTCGTTCAATCAGCCTTCGATCTTCTTCTGCGAGAAAGCCGTCGACCGTCTTGTTGATTTCATCGAGTTGACCAACGCCGAAATTTGGTCCGAGGGACTCACGGGCTTCCGTACTCATCCCCGCAACCGCTTGGGCAATCGCCGCATCCACGTTTCTCTGTTTTGCTTTCGCCAGATCGCGGATTCGAGTCGCCGTAGCCTGCTGCCGCGGATTTCCCCTGGTCATTTCCGTAAGCGTGTTGAGGCTCTCGTCGAGCCGGGCTGTTACATTTCGATAATGATCGAGCAGCAGTGCACTCTGCGTCAAGATAAACCCCCGCTGGCTGTTGTGAGCCTCGGTCATCAATGACAGCGAACCATATGCCTGTTCACGCACTTTATAGGTGGCGAGGATATCGTCGATCTGATTGTTGACGCTGCGCGCAAGGATAATCGTGGAGCCGGCCGAACCAATGATCATGGCGAGTGAAAGTACGATCGCCAAGCCCCTTAGCGGCCTCCGTGAAAAGCTCATGACAATTCTGCGCCACCACAACAAATGATGTGCCCTCCATGGGAATATCCTAGATATATGGTCGAAGCGTGCCCGGCAAACCCTGCCATCCCGATATGTCCAGGAGCACGTCCTCCTCAAGGATCTCGCACCCGCGATCGAGCCAACGAAGGGCGTTACGAGCCGCGAGCTTCTTCAACGTCTTGTTAGTGTGAACAATCGAAAGGCCTAGCGTATCAGCCACATGTTGTTGCGTCAGCGGCACCATCAGCTTGTTACTCCTGACCATCCCTACTGATTTGGCACGCTGGAACACGAAGGCAAAAAGATAGGCTGCCCTCTCCAAGGCCGTGCGCCGTCCCACGCTCAGCAGGATTTCGTCGAGCATTTGTTCCTCGCGGGAAGCAATCCAGGTTATGTCATAGGCGAGTTCGGGATAGTTGCGGAAGAGGTTTGCAAGTTTATCGCGCTGGAATACACAAAGTATCATCGGCGACAATGCCTCTATCGAATGTTGCATCTCGCGCATCACAGACCCCTGCAGACCAATCAGATCACCAGGTAGAATATAGTTCAGAATCTGCCGGCGACCGTCCTCCAATGTCTTGTAGCGGAAGCCCCAGCCGGACAGCACGGTAAAGAGGTGCGCACTATTGGCACCCTCCACAAGAACAGTCGTACCGGCATCGGCAACCAGCTCGCCCGTTTTGAAATTCGTGAGGAACGATATTTCTTCTTTGGTATGCCGCTGGAACTGCGGGAACTCCTGTAATGGACATTTGTCACAGGGGTACTGCCGGGCAGCCGAAGTCTTCGTGGTTTTCATTATGGCCGTTCAATTGATGGTCAGGTTATAGGGTATCACGCCGCCTGAGGATTGCTTAACATTTCTTCGCAATCCGTATGTCTTAGTTAAATGACATTGCGATTCGGTCCTGTGCATAAGAAGTCCCCACAGGAGCATCTTAAATGGAATTGAAAGGCATGCGACTTCTGGTCCTCGAAGATGAATATCTGATTGGACTGGAGCTGGCGCGCATCGCGGAAGAGTGCCAGGTGCAATCCGTCGATCTGGTTTCGAATGTTAATGAACTACTTGCCTGGATCGAAAGCGACGCCGAATGCGACATTGCAATCATCGAGGTCGAAGCGCACGGTGTTTCTTCATTGCAGGCGGCCAGCCTATTGCAATCGCGAGGCGTGCCGCTGGTTTTCACCACTGCGTATGATGTGGAAGCAGGTGGCATAGATGGCTTTGTAGGAGTTACCGTTGTCGGCAAACCCTACGGCAAAAGTCAAATTATCAAAGCTGTAGCCGCCTTATCGCCGTCGAAAAAGCGATTCAACGAAACCGGCTCCTCAGGCGAACTTGTTTGACGTGACCTGCGTTGCGATTGAATCAGGACCGTAGTCTACCTCCCCCTGAATCTCGAGCAATTCCTGCAGACGTGTTCTGGCACGGCTCACACGGCTTTTGATCGTTCCGACGGCGCACTCGCAGATTTCAGCAGCCTCTTCATAAGAAAAGCCCGACGCGCCGACAAGTATGATCGCTTCACGCTGATCGTCGGGCAGTTTTTCGAGCGCTTTGCGAAAATCCTGCAAATCCAGCGAGCCATATTGTGCCGGATGGACGGACAACTGTTCGGTGAATATCCCATCGGAATCCTGAACCTCGCGCCCGCGCTTGCGCATCTGGCTGTAGAATTCGTTACGCAAGATCGTAAACAGCCAAGCCTTGATATTGGTGCCGGGCTCGAACGAATCCTGTTTGGCCCACGCCTTCATGATCGTATCCTGCACAAGGTCATCTGCCCTGTCCGGATTACCGATCAGTGACACTGCAAATGCTCGCAGTTTCGGCAAGGCAGCAATCAAATCTCTCTTGAAGTCGGCAGATTCATGTACCATTCAACAGCCCGTTATTTGGATGATTGCGTGTGATTGCGTTCAGCCTCATCAAGCTTTTCAAGAAGATCGAGAAAACGAGCCGGTATTTCTTCCTCCTGCACCGATGCGTAAAGCGCGCGTAACTTCAGACCAATTTCTGTTTCAGCGTTCTTAATGTCGCGGCGGCGAACTCGCACCTTTTCAGGAGCGTCAATAGAATTCTTTTTGGCGTTCATTGTCTGATCTTTGCTGGTGGTTCGTCGCTGTAGTATGAATAGAGCCTGTACCCAAGGCACATTAATGACGACAATTCCTGACAAAGAAGAAAGTTCCGTTACAGGGAACTTTTTTTTTGCGAAAGTGTTTCAGGAAAGAACTCACCACGCCTCAGTACCCACCCGAAACAGGGAAATCGCTATAATGTCATTGTCCACCCGGATAGCCCCCCATCTGCCATATCTTCGCCGTTTCGCTCGCGCTATCACCGGCTCGCAATCTTCCGGCGATGCCTATGTTGCGGCGACGCTTGAAATTCTCATCACTGACGTTTCCCTTTTCCCTCAAGCAGGATCTGATCGTGCTAGCCTCTACAAGCTGCTGATCAAACATTTCAACTCCGTCAATGTCCGCCCTCTCGAACTGAAATCCGAGTTCGGCTGGGAGAGACACGCAGCGGCCAACCTCACTGCAATTGCGCCGAAGGCCCGTCAGGCCTTCMTGCTGATCAGCCTTGAAGGTTTCAGCCAGGCTGAGACGATGGAAATTCTCGAAGTCACGGATGGCGAACTTTATGGGCTGCTGGATGAGGCATCCGTCGGCATTTCGAAACAGATCGCAACCGACATTCTGATTATTGAGGACGAACCTTTGATCGCCATGGATATTGAGCACATGGTCCAAACCCTCGGGCACCGCGTGGTTGGCATTGCACGCACGCGCGACGAGGCGCTCAAGATTTACTCCGCCACCCATCCGAGCATGATTCTGGCAGATATTCAGCTTGCGGATGGAAGCTCCGGTATCGACGCAGTGAACAACATTCTCAGCCAGGACGCTGTCCCTGTTATTTTCATCACCGCCTTCCCCGAAAGATTGCTGACAGGAGAACGGCCGGAACCGACCTTCCTCGTTACCAAACCGTTCAATCCCGATATGGTCAAGGCACTAATCACCCAGGCCCTGTTCTTTAAAGAGAGCAGCAAAGCCAGGGCGTAGAGCGCGTTGCCCTCCTGCCTTGGGAACAAAACAGCGTCTTGCCCGTTTTGAATCCGACAAGACAGGGAGATGATAAATGCTTTATTATGCTGTAATTTTTCTGATCATAGCACTTGTGGCAGGCGCGTTAGGTTTTGGCGGTATTGCCGGCGCCTCGGCAGGCATCGCTCAGATCATTTTCTACGTGTTCCTGGCGCTATTGCTAATCTCATTGATCGCCAGCATCATACGTCGCGCCTAGCC
>NZ_JBFUMG010000418.1:0-3957 GCF_054049495.1 Phyllobacterium sp. P5_D12
CTTCAACATGTCGTGAAGAAGGAGCTTCAATCCTTGCGCGGCAGGAACGTCTGTTCGTATCCGCTGATGAATCTGTCAAAAAGCGTAGCGAAGGCTTCGACATCTGTGGCGGGCCAGTCTTGGACGACCCTCTGCACGACAGCGAGTTTCTGGGCCTTGATTTCCGCGACCAACTTCCGCCCTAGCGCTGTTATAACGACCACGATGCGCCGCGCGTCCGCTTGGGAGGCTTTGCGGCGCAGGACTCCCCGTGTGACCATTTCCGCAACGATGCGGCTAGCCCGGGAGGGATCGATGCGCAAAATTTCGGCGATCGCACCAACGGTCACTTCGCCTGCCGTTTCCGCTCGTCTCACGGCATCAAGAACGTCGAGGTGCGAGAGTTCCAGGCCAGGCGCAACGTTTTGAACTGCAAGGCGGCCAATCAGGCGTCTGCCGACCAACAGGCGCATCCGCGTCATTACCTGACCGATATGCACGATATCTTCATGGTAGCTCTGATTGTCGGCTTCACGTTTATGTGTCGTCATGGCACCTGTCATATTTCTGAACACACTGATACTTCAAGGCATCCAAACATGCAAATAGCATTACAGTGCTGTTGACAATTATATGCTAATAGCACACTTAACTCTGTAATCAAGTTCGGATACCCTTATCAATGGACATGCATGCACCGCCCGCGCCGCTCGTGACGGACCACCGTCTGCGGCTTATCATCTTCTTTTTCCTGAGTTCGGCCATGTTCATGGCGACGCTCGACAACCAGATCGTCTCGACTGCCTTGCCGACAATTGTCGGCGAGTTCGGCCATCTGGAACGCTTCGGCTGGATCGGATCCTCATATCTGCTTGCGTCGAGCGCTGTCATGCCGATTTACGGCAAGCTGGGTGATCTCTTCGGGCGCAAATATGTGATGATGACTGCCATCGCAATCTTCACCATCGGATCAGCTGTGTGCGGTCTCGCCGTGTCGATGAACACGCTGATCGCTGCACGGGTTCTGCAAGGGCTCGGCGGCGGCGGTATCATGGTATCGATCTTCTCCATCAACGCCGATCTTTTCGAACCGCGAGAACGGGCGCGATATCAGAGTTATTCAAGCCTTGTCCTCATGGCTTCTGGAGCAATCGGTCCGGTACTCGGCGGCACGATGAGCGATCTTTTCGGCTGGCGATCGATTTTTCTGGTTAACATCCCGGTTGGGATCATCGTCCTGACCGGCCTGTTCACGATGCTTCCCTATCGCAAGCCCGAACGCAAGCCAAAGATCGACTATGCAGGCGCGATATTGTTGGCCCTGACCACAAGCAGTATCGTGCTCGTTGCCGACAGCTCAGAGCTTTTCGGTTCGATAATATCGGTCCAGAGTGTTGGCATTCTTGCATTCGGCATCCTGTGCGCCACGAGTTGGGTATTTGTTGAACGTCGCGCAGTGGAGCCCATCGTCCCGCCAACACTTTTCCGGAATCCGACTTTCTCGCTGCTGCTTGTGATCTCGATCACCAGCGGTGCCATTGCTATCGGCATGGTCAATTATTTTGCGCTTTTCCTACAGACGACAACGGGTCTGTCGCCCTCGCAGGCGGGCGTGTTTTTCATACTTTTGACCGGAGGTATCGTTTGTGGATCTCTCCTGGGAGGGCGGCTGATCTCGACGACAGGTCGCTACAAACCCCAATCCATAGCCAGTCTTTCTTTAAGCTTCCTCGCCTTCATGTTGTTCACGCAGGTCCAGGCAGGAACGCCGGTGTTTCTCATAGGCATCCTGATGGCCATGCACGGCATCGGCATCGGTCTTGGACAACAGGTTCCGGTGATCGGCGTGCAGAACGCAGCAGACAGCCGGGACGTCGGGGCAGCGACAGGGGCGGTGACACTTTCGCGCATGGGCGGAGCGTCTATCGCCATTTCCATCTATGGCGCTATCGTTGCAGCAAACCTATCCCGTGTCGGCGTCACCATTCCCGGGGTCAGCAACATTGAGCAGTTGACGCCCAAAATGTTGGGTGCGTTGCCAGAGGCAGCACGACAAGCGGTTGCCGATAGTTATGCCGCAGCATTCACACCGCTTTTCTTGACCTCGGCAGGCTTTGCCATCACTGGATTGCTGGCGGCGTTCATGCTCAAACCAGTGCTGCTGCCAACCGCAGGGGCCGTGAAAAAACCGAATGCAGCTGAATAATGGGCAAAGTGGTGCCGCATACCTGTTTCAAGCTCGCGGCGAAACGCGCCCATCCCGATCTAGGCTGTTCGCACGACGCCATGAATCGCAGTCTTTGCCGGGTCGTGCCAGGGTTGATATCATGACTATCGATACGGCTTTGCAGTCAATCATCACTGTACGCTCCTTAATTCCCGATGACGCGTTTACAGCGGCTACGCTGGGTACCTTGAGAGAGGGCAGCGGCGTGGTCATTCGGGAGGACGGGCTGGTGCTCACGATCGGCTATCTGATTACAGAAGCCGAGGAGGTTTGGCTGACGCGCCATGACGGGCAAGTTATTCCCGGTCATGCGCTGGCCTATGATCACGAAACGGGATTTGGCCTCGCRCAGGCGATTGGGCCCCTCGGCGTGCCTGCGGTGGACTTCGGCGACGCAGCCCGAGCCCAGGTCGGAGATCCCGTTGTGCTTGCGGACGGGATCGGTCAGTTCGTCCGAGCGAACATCGTCGCCAAACAGGAGTTTGCCGGCTATTGGGAGTACGTACTGGATGAGGCGATCTTCATTGCGCCTGGCTCATCCTTCCTGAGGAGGGGCTGCACTGCTCGACGCAGACGGCAAACTCCTGGGCATCGGCTCGCTTCACTTGCAAATGAGCAAAAATGGAGAGCCTGCGGACATCAATATGATCGTACCGATCAATTTGTTGCCGCCGATCCTGGATGATCTACTCAAGCGCGGCCGAGTCAACAAACCGCCGCGGCCCTGGCTCGGGGCGTTCTCCGCCGAGAGCAGCGGCAAGGTCGTGGTTATGAGTGTCGCGCCAGGGGGACCGGCGGCTCAGGCGGGCCTGCGTCAGGGCGACGTTATCTCGGAGATCCGAGGCGAGGAGGTTGATGGGCTCGGTGATTTTTACCGGAAGGTGTGGACCAGCGGCCCCGCGGGCGTAGAGATTCCCATGAGAGTCCTGCGCAACGGCCGTGAGGCATGGTTGCGCGTGAAGTCAGCCGATCGCAACAGCTTTCTCAGAAAACCGCCCTTGCAGTGAGCAGAGTTCACCAATAACTGACCGCTATTAGCGCTAAGCAAACATTTCCTCGCGGGTGGTTGGCAGCCAGTTAGCCTCTTTGCCAGGCGCATCGGGTCCGAAGTGAAGGCCAACGCTGCCGTCATCTGCGAGAATGATCGGTTAAAATGTTTGCGACAGAGCCATCAGGATAGGCTCGATATGTTGCTCGCCGCCATCCAGATCGTTGATGTCAACGAAGAAGCATACGTCGGCCAAGGATCGTTGGTGTAGCCCCAATTCTGCGGATGTCGGCTGATGCAAAGTTTCTGCTATGTCCATGCCGAACGCTATTGATTTATTCTCGTCAACGAGCACCAAACCGCCCTTCCGGCATGACTAACAAATCAATGTTAATCGAACGTATAACTCAATCAAACGACCGCATTATTTACCCGTACGTTAGTATGATGGAGCATCCAGCGCGGGCGCGCTACTTTACGCCATATCCGATTCTGTCAGCGCTTTTCTCTAGTCAACTTAGCCGGAGGATCAAGATTTTGATCGGTCTCATAAAAGTACAGAATGCTGTTGTGGTGTGTGCCCCTGATGCACAACGCATTTCATATGGGGCGAAACCCATATCCCGAGGATGGACTCGCATCTTTGCAATCTTTTTTGGCGTTCAGGTAACGTTCGCGTTGGGGCTTGYTGCCGCCGCACACGCAGGTCCCTGCACCGAAAAGATCGAGGCCGTTCAGATGCAAGTCGACGCTGTACTGGAAG
>NZ_JBFUMG010000419.1:0-3947 GCF_054049495.1 Phyllobacterium sp. P5_D12
GTTCAGAAAAACTAATGACAATCACGAAATTTCAATATTAATTGTCAATATTTCGCATAGTCTGCATTATATATCGAGAAATACTACTTCTAGTGTATTGATATTTTATATTTCAATTTTTGATTGAAGGTTTCAGATGATATTGTTGCATCACTACATTTGCTATTTCCAGATGTCAGCGGGGAGTGTAGTTGCCCCCATCCCTCATTAGAGATACCCCCCATGACCAAGGCAATAGCGATTTCGCTCGCCGCTCGCCTCTGCGCAGGTGGAATGGCGAAGCCGCCGATCATCGCGGCGTTCAGGCGATCTTTTTACAATGCGACTTCCTTCCTCGAAGAGCTTTATGCATCCGATGGTGCCGATGACGCATTGATCGCCTCGTGTATTGCTGATGAAGAGCTTGTTGTTTGATGAGATAGCTAAAGATGTACATGTCGTCGCCCCCACGATACCGAATTCAGTGGCTCTGAGGCGTATAAGGCACGCAGTAGTCGTCACATGTGATCACACGACATTGATCTATATTGCGCCGACGCTGCAAGAAATTGCAGTTCTCAAACTTCATCTTCCCCAAAGCCAGGATATCGCAGCCCGACTGAGAATAACGATTCCCGCGCACCTTTTAGAATTTCTGCGACTGCATTACGAGCAGGCGCTAGCGGAAAATGCCGTAAACATTGTCGAAACGACTAGTCGAGGTTTCTCGGCAAGGATTGTTGTGACCGGCAGCCAAGGCATCCTTCTCGGGCTCTCGAGCGCGTCAATCCTATTCGGGCTTGCGCTTGCACCTTCTTGCCTATGGTTCATTTTTCATATGCTTTTCTCGGTGTTTTTTTCCGGCTGCATCCTACTGCGCCTATTGGCGATGAGGGCAACGAGAAGAAGAGAAACGCGAGTCCTCTCACCGTTCCAGCGCGCGAGCTTCCTGTCTATAGCGTCATGATTACTCTTTACAAGGAGGCCGATGTAGTTCCGCAATTGGTCCGGGCCATGACTAAGCTCAACTGGCCACACTCGAAGCTGGAAGTAACCTTCCTGTGCGAAGCGGATGACTTCGCGACCATTGCGGCGTTCGAGGATCAGAAACTACCCCATGGTTTCATGGTCATTCCGGTGCCCGGCATCGGGCCTCGTACAAAACCGAAAGCCCTGAACTACGGACTTCAAATGGCGCGCGGAGAATTTGTGGTTGTTTATGACGCAGAAGACCGACCGGATCCCGATCAACTGCTCGAGGCATGGCAGCGCTTCAGTGCGGGAGGGGGCAATCTAGGCTGCCTGCAAGCTCCATTGGTTATTGGGAACGCTCACGAAGGATGGCTTGCCCGCTTGTTCGCATTTGAATACGCAGTGCATTTCTTTGGCCTTTTGCCCTGGCTTGCCCGCAACGGTCTGGTGTTACCGCTCGGCGGAAGTTCCAATCATTTTCGCCGCGACTGTCTCGAGGGAGTCGGCGGTTGGGACCCATACAACGTGACCGAAGATGCTGAACTTGGTACGCGGCTCGCTCGTCGCGGATTTATTGTCGAGATGTTGTCGTTGCCAACGATTGAAGATGCGCCGACGGTCACCGACGTGTGGTTGCGGCAGCGGACACGCTGGCTGAAAGGCTGGATGCAGACTTGGCTATTCGAGATGCGGCATCCGAGGCAGTTGCTGGGCGATCTCGGTTTTCGACGGATTCTAGTCTATCACATGTTGATAGCAGGATTAATTGTCTCTTCGCTGCTGTATCCGCTCATGCTTGTTTTCATTGCGTATTCGGGGGTCAATCYTGTTTTGGAAAACGCTGCTACCGCCGATCGCGGTATTTTAATCTATGATTGCATGAATATTACTATGGGTTACCTGTCATTCCACGCGCTGGGAAACCGCAGTTCGGTAGGTAAAGAAATAAAGGGTTCGATACTGCACGTCATACCGTTTTATTGGATGTTGGTATCCGTCGCGGCATGGCGTGCGGTCAAACAGCTCTGCACACAGCCCTTTCTATGGGAAAAAACGCCTCACCGACCGGCCGCGGTTAGAGAAAGCCTGGACCCGAACCGATAATCAAGGCGTCCTCGTTGCCGATCAAATCGAGATCTCGGCCCTTGTAGGGTAGGCTCAAGAGTATTCGGCGGATCACTGCATGGCGTGCGCGGCGTTTGTCGTTGGAACGCACGATCGTCCACGGCGCGTAAGGCGTATGGGTCCGAGCAAACATCTGGTCGCGTGCCTTCGTATAGTCGTCCCACTTTTCGGCACCCATGATATCGATCGGTGAGAATTTCCAGTTCTTCAAAGGGCTATGCCTGCGATCGTGGAAGCGCTTCAATTGCATGATCTGACCGATATCAAGCCAGAATTTGAAAAAATGAATATCATCGGCCACGATCATGCGCTCAAGGCCAGGTGCCTCTTCGAGAAATGTCTCATGCTGTTCGGGGGTGCAAAATCCGAGCACGGGTTCGACCCCCGCTCGATTATACCAGGAACGGTCGAAGGTTACGAATTCGCCGGTGGTGGGAAAGTGCGAGACATAGCGTTGGAAATACCATTGGCCCCGCTCGGTCTCGCTGGGTTTGGGCAAGGCGACGTTGCGCGCGGAGCGCGGATTCATGTATTGACGCAAATTGAAGATCGTGCCGCCCTTGCCCGCCGCGTCCCGTCCCTCGAAAACCGCCATCACCCGGCCGCCGGTATCCTGTAGCCAGTATTGCAGCTTCACCAGCTCGATTTGCAGCTTCTCGAGGGTCTCCGCGTATTCGTCTTTTGGCATCTTTTCAGTATAGGGAAAATCACCGGATTCCAGCGCGCCATCTTCGATCCAGACCGGTAATTTCGGATCGTCAATATTGAAGCTGCGCTTCTTGCCGTCAATCTTCAGTTTGAGTGTGGATTTCCCCTGACCCGGGCGTTGCGATGTCTTTTTTGAATCTTTACCCAAGTCATTCATCCTCAATTGACATAAAGCCATGTTATTGGGAGAGCGTTGGCTCGTCCAGAGGCGAAAAAGGACTGTAGTGCAGGAGTTTAACGCATGCGCATATGGAGGCTGGAAAGCCGGACCTTGTGGCGAAGAGCTGTGGAAAGGTTGATCCAGGCGCGGTTTGTGCTGGGAGTTGCTGCATTCATAACGGCCTTGGTTTTAAGTTCTGGCGCGTCCTGGTGGTTGAGTTTTGGCATCCTGATGCTAGTTTTCCTTGCCGTCGTCATGCTTTCCGCAGCTCTCCCCCGCAACACAGCCCGACACATCGATACGAATATTAATGATCCGGCAATCTTCAGCCTCTCAGGTCAGCAACTTGCAGCGCAATTGCCGGATCCGCTGATCATTTTTGACCATGAGGGGACGATACTTTACGTCAATCCTGCTGCCAATGGCGCTTTTCCGCCATTGGCGCGGGGCGGTGCGCTATTGATGCATTTTCGTGCGCCTGAAATGCAGACACTGGTCCAATCGGTCGTCGCGGACGCGATGGCACGATCTGTCGATTATTTTGAGCGCGTTCCGGTAGAACGCTGGTATCGCGCCACCGTGCTTCTGCTCGACCAGGCGGGTGGAGCAGATCGACAATATCTGTTGTCATTCCGCGACCAAACCGAGGCGCATCGTCTGGAGCGCATGCGGTCCGACTTCATCGCCAATGCCAGTCATGAGTTACGCACACCGCTCGCCTCGCTCAGCGGGTTTATTGAGACTTTGCGCGGCCCCGCACGAAATGATGAGGCGGCTCGCGATAATTTCCTCCAGATCATGCAGAAACAGGCCGAACGCATGGCGCGGCTGATCGATGATCTGCTGTCGCTGTCCCGCATCGAGATGAAGGCACATATTGCCGTCAAGGATCAGGTTGATCTGGCGGTGGTGCTCAACCACGTGGCGGACTCACTTAGTCCGCTCGCTGCCGAACTTGGCGTCGAGTTTGAGCGCAATATTGATGCTGGCCCCATCAATGTTC
>NZ_JBFUMG010000420.1:0-3943 GCF_054049495.1 Phyllobacterium sp. P5_D12
CATTTGCGGCGTAGAACGACAGAACTCGTTTGCGGGTGCCGCCGCCACGCTCAAGCCCCAAAAAGTTGATCGCATTCTCAAAGAAGAACCGTCTTCTCCCTTCGGCGCTGACCCCGCAATCGTGTTGGAGAAAATAGTCGACCTCCGGAATGTAGTTGCCGAAATCCCGTTCCTTTCCCAGCATCAGCCAGTCCGTACCGAACACCAGCCGTTCGATGCCCGGATCGAAGGTTTCGACCCATCGCCGAAACGTCGCCGCCAACGCGTCTCGCTCGGCAGTCTTTAAGGTGAGAACCTCGGAAAAATAGCTCATGTCGGCGAAGATCCGGTTATTCGGCAACCGGACGATGTCGCGCCCGAAGGTCCATTCCCAACTTGCCTCGGGCAAGGTCTGGGAGTGTGCGGAAGCCGATATCAGGTCAAAACTACCGAAATGACCGAGACAGCCCCGCAATTTCCTATGTTTTTGAAAAACGGGAGACCAGAATGCCGGGTCGGCACGCATTCCATAATCTTTATTAGCGGCGTTGGAAGCATATGCGTGGGTCAGGATGGGCGCATCCAGATCAACACACAATGCATAGAATTCATCCAGCACGCCGTCCAGCAATGTGCTTAAGTTACCGCTGAGATCCTTATGAATCTTGTCCGGGTAAGTGCCGGAATTTTTTGACGCACGGAAGCCCATCGGTGGATAAACCTTGGCACCGATGAACCCGTGGTTGAGGAGGGCATCTTTGCACATCCTGAGCGAACTGACTTCCGGTCCTTTCTTTTGCCTGAAGTAGATTTCCCTGAGTGGATCGAACGGGAAATAGCCGTGAACTGCAGGGCTTTCCCTACGTTGGAATACAAATCCCATTACCTCCATTTGATCGATCAGGGGCGATTTGGCCGATTCTTCCAACCACTTATCCATATCGACAAGTGCCGGAGCGAGTAGTGCGGGTTGAGGTCCCTGTTTCCGCGTGGCCTTGATCAATTTCTCCAAAAGCACGTAGCGATAGAGGGTGAACAGATTGAACCACCGTAGATAGACACCGATTTCCTCGAAGGAAATGAAGGCGCGGGCAGCTGCAATTTTCGCCTGACCAGAGCTAAAAGCCCTCAATTCATTGGGAGAAGAACCTCCAGCCTCCAAAATTCTCGTTACCAGAAGCTCCGATCCGCTTAAGTCCGAACTTCTAGCCGATTTGATTGAGGCATTGAGCGCATGCTTGGAGATGAATTTTGCAATCTGGGTTACAGCGATTTCACTGGCAGCCTGCTCGCTGGCGTTGGATGGCTTAGGATTCTTCAACCCTTTGAGTACGACCAGTTCCTGTTTGGCCGTCGGAGCGTTGTTCGCTCCCAAGATCATTATAAGGAGTTCGATGACGCCGTCGACGATATCTCTGTCCTTTACGCCAAGCAGCTTTTGCTCGGACTGCTGGGGATAATTCTTCAGAAAAACATAGCGAATGAAGTGGGTGACCGCCAAATCCGATGCATTGAACAGATGGCAGTGGGCATCAATGGACGCATTCTTAGGCAACGGCCGAATGGGTCTGGGCGTTGCACAGCCCGTCACGCCGACGAGCATGCTGGCCAACAGCCCCTCCAGAACATTGCGCCGATACATCTTGTTCCCCCCGAAACAGTATTCCCGCTATTACTTTATACTGAGAATATGCATATAATTTAGTCTTGATACAAAAGGCAGCCATCAGCTTTGCATTATTTGGGTTTGTATAAAACCTCGCAATACAGGGCGGCGGTTAGCCGAGGTGCCCAAGCCCTAGACCTTGGGCTATTATCCCATGAAATTGCTCGGGATCGCCAACAGAACCAGCCCGAATGGGCCAGGTCTTCGGCAGTTACCGACGCCGCATCGTGTTAAGACGGCGCGATGATCTTCGACTTCGCCGCCGGATCGCCCCCGCGCCACACATACAAGGCTACCAAAGGCTTGGAACTGGTGCGCATGGCATGAGGCATCCATGAGGGATGGTGGATGACGGTCCCTGGTGGCTGGCTGGTGAACGGTTCATCGCCGCGCATCCAAGCAGCAGCGCCGCCAAGGCACACGTATATTTCTTCTGCCTCGTGGGCATGGGCCGGGTAAAGTAGCTCCGGGCCGAGTAGAAGAATGCCACACGCAATTTTGGAACTTGCGATGGGTCCTCGCAGCCCGATCAACTCCGTCCAACCGTAACGGGTGAGAAATTCGGGACCAAAATCCTCAGCTTTGTAGGTTTGCCGCCATTCCAATTTTGGGGCCGCACGGCTGATCTCGTTCAAGAAGGGTGCCAGAATAGGCGAAGCCCCGTCGGTCAGCTCATCGAGCCAGGCGAGTACTGGCAACTGCCGAGCGGTCACGCGACGCGATGCCTTCAGAACAGGCCAATCATTCAGGAACCGTTCTGGCACTGCCATCGCCCTGAGCAGGTCTAGAACCAACCGCGCCAACCGCTCTGAAACTTCTGCTCCGGCCCGATTTAACTCAGCCACTCGCTCTACCTCCTAACCACGCTCGCTCGCTCACCACGTGTGAATGTTCGGTCGAACTGAGCCAAAAGCCGCATAGCATTGATTATGATGACGTGGTCTCCTGCTCGCGTGCGCGATACAAGGCATCGATCGCCGTCTGTATCTCCACCACGTTCTTCAACGGACCCGGGTTTGCCCCGTTTTGGGCAATCTGCAGAATTTCCTGCCGACGGGACGAAATGAGTTCCTTTATCGCCGCATCGATTTCGTGGACGTGTTGTGCTGCCATGATCGGCCTCCAGGACTTGTCAGTGTGGTATGCCGCTCAATTGCGGTGCGCGCATTGGGGATACACTGCGGGACTGACGAATGCCACCAGAGGGGCATCCTCAAATCACCGCGGACGAGCCGAAGTGCATCCTCCCTGGTGATGCCGGCGTCGACGAGCAGTCGATCGTTTGGCTTGCTCAAGATCTCCAATAACAACTGCCGTTCATGTCTGGCGGCCCGCCACACTCTGAAGAATTGTATCACACGATATCGGACGTTGTGCATTTGGCGCTCCTGGACAGAGACACAGGATTCGCCACAGCTTGACATTTAACAAACGAATAGAAATCATGGCTGCCATCTGAAATTTTTATCGAGAGCATCATTGTGAATCTGCCATTGGATAGTGAACTGCTGCGTACGTTTGTGGCCGTGGCTGCTGCTGGGAATGTCACCCGCGCTGCAGAACAAGTCGGCAGAACACAATCGGCGGTCAGCATTCAGATCAAGAAGCTCGAAGAGACCTTGGGTGAGAGCCTTTTCGAGCGAGGTTCACGCGGCGTGGCGTTGACGCCACAAGGAAAGCTCCTGCTCGTCAGCGCCAACAGGATCATCGGGTTGCTGGACGAGGCGGCCGCCACGATCCGGGCGAAGCCGCTCGGCGGTCCCGTGCGGATCGGTATTCCGGAAGAGTATGGCTACACCGTATTGCCGCGCGCGTTGGCAGCCTTCGCCAGCCAGCATTCGCATGTCGAAGTGACTGTGAAATGTGGATATTCGGCCGCACAGTTGGCGGCCATCGACGCCGACGAACTCGACCTCGCGGTGATTTTCGATCAGGACCAGCCGACGACCGGGGAGGTGCTTTTTGTTGATCCGACGGTTTGGGTCACCTCGAACGTGCACTGCGTTCATGAAAATGACGTCGTCCCGGTTGCGATCTATGAGCGTTCCAGCTGGTGCAAGAAATTCGCAGTCGGATCCTTGGACAAAGCCAAAATCAACTATCGTGTGGCCTATAGTTGCGACACGAGCGGCGGACTCAAGATTGCAGCCGTATCGGGTCTGGCGATCGCACCACTTGCCAGCAGCAACATTCCGGCAGGTTGCCGCGCTCTGACAGAAGCAGACGGCTTCCCGCAGATTGATTGCTCAAATGTGGTGCTCAGACGCAATCCTCGCATAAAAAGCGCCGCTATTGATG
>NZ_JBFUMG010000421.1:0-3941 GCF_054049495.1 Phyllobacterium sp. P5_D12
GGCGCAACTCTAGACCGCAACGGACTGCGCCCGGCGCGCTATCTCGTCACCGATGATGATTTTGTGATCATGGCATCGGAARCCGGGGTTCTGCCCGTACCAGAAGAAAAGATCGTCAAGAAGTGGCGGCTGCAGCCAGGCCGCATGCTGCTGATCGACATGGAAAAGGGCGAGATCGTTTCAGATGACACGATCAAGTCGGAGATCGCCAACCGCCATCCTTACAAGCAGTGGCTGAAGAACACGCAGCTCATTCTGGAAGAATTGAGCCCGGTGGAACCACGCGCGCTGCGCAAGGATGTCAGTCTTCTCGATCGTCAGCAGGCTTTCGGCTACACTCAGGAAGATACGCGTATCCTGATGGCGCCCATGGCGACCACGGGCCAGGAAGCCATTGGTTCGATGGGTACGGACACGCCGATCTCGGCGATGTCTGACAAGTCGAAGATGCTTTACACCTATTTCAAGCAGAACTTTGCGCAGGTCACCAACCCGCCGATCGATCCGATCCGTGAAGAGCTGGTGATGAGCCTTGTGTCGTTCATCGGCCCGCGTCCGAACATCTTCGATCTGGTGGGTACATCGCGCCGCAAGCGGCTTGAGGTGCGCCAGCCGATCCTGACCAATGGCGATCTGGAAAAGATACGTTCGATTGGTCACACGGAAGATCGCTTCGACACCAAGACACTGGACACCGCCTATAATGTCGAAGAAGGCGCGGCAGGCATGGCCGGTGCAGTCGAGCGGCTTTGTGACCGCGCCGAAGCAGCGGTGCATGGCGGTTATAACATCATTATCCTGTCGGATCGTCAGGTGGGACCGGATCGCATCCCGATCCCCGCGTTGCTGGCTGTCGCCGCAGTCCATCATCATCTGATTCGCAAAGGCTTGCGCACATCGGTAGGCCTTGTGGTCGAATCCGGTGAGCCTCGCGAAGTGCATCATTTTTGCTGCCTTRCCGGCTATGGGGCGGAAGCGATCAATCCCTATCTGGCATTCGACACGCTGCTCGACATGCACAAGCGCGGCGAGTTCCCGCCGGAAGTCGACTCGCGTGAAATCGTCGCGCGTTACATCAAGTCGATTGGCAAAGGCATTTTGAAGGTCATGTCCAAGATGGGCATTTCCACATACCAGTCCTATTGCGGTGCGCAGATCTTCGATGCTGTAGGCCTCAAATCGGAATTTGTTGACCGGTACTTCTTCGGGACCGCAACCATGATCGAAGGTGTGGGTCTTGAAGAGGTTGCGGAGGAAACTGTTCGCCGGCACCGCGACGCGTTCGGCAATGATCCTGTGCTGATGAGTACGCTTGAGGTCGGCGGCGAATATGCCTATCGCATCCGCGGCGAGGCGCATCTCTGGTCACCCGACGCAGTCGCAAAGCTGCAGCACGCCGTGCGGACTGAATCGCCGGCGACGTTCAAGGAATATTCCGACATGGTGAACAACCAGTCGGCGCAGGCACAGACGATCCGCGGCCTGTTCAAGATCAAAATGGCGTCGGATAGCGGCCGCAAGCCCATCCCAATCGATCAGGTTGAGCCTGCCAAAGACATCGTCAAGCGGTTCTCGACAGGGGCCATGTCCTTCGGTTCGATCAGCCGCGAGGCACATACGACACTGGCCATTGCCATGAACCGGATCGGCGGCAAGTCGAACACCGGCGAGGGCGGCGAGGAGCCGGATCGTTTCTATCCGCTCCCCGACGGCAAGCCAAATCCCGAGCGCTCGGCGATCAAGCAGGTAGCGTCCGGCCGTTTTGGCGTGACGACGGAATATCTCGTCAATTCCGATATGATGCAGATCAAGGTCGCGCAGGGTGCCAAGCCCGGCGAAGGCGGTCAGCTCCCGGGCCACAAGGTCGATGCGACTGTCGCCAAGACCCGTCATTCCACGCCTGGCGTCGGTCTGATTTCGCCGCCGCCACATCATGACATCTATTCCATCGAGGATCTGGCGCAGCTCATCTACGATCTGAAGAACGTCAATCCGGAAGCGGATGTCTCGGTCAAGCTCGTCTCGGAAGTCGGCGTCGGAACTGTCGCGGCCGGTGTTGCCAAGGCGCGTGCCGATCACATCACGATCTCCGGTTATGACGGCGGAACGGGCGCTTCGCCGCTAACATCGCTCAAGCATGCGGGCAGCCCATGGGAAATGGGGCTGGCCGAAACACAGCAGACGCTGGTGCTGAACGGGCTTCGTTCGCGCATCGCCCTTCAGGTGGACGGTGGTTTGCGGACTGGCCGCGACGTCATCATCGGTGCGCTGCTCGGCGCTGACGAGTTCGGCTTCTCTACGGCTCCTTTGATTGCGACGGGTTGTATCCTTATGCGCAAGTGCCATCTCAACACCTGTCCGGTCGGCGTGGCGACGCAGGATCCGGTTTTGCGCAAGCGTTTCAAGGGCACGCCGGAACATGTCATCAATTTCTTCTTCTATATGGCGGAAGAGGTGCGGCAGTTCCTTGCAGAGATGGGCTACACCAAGCTTGAAGAGATTGTCGGCAAGGCTGAGCTTCTCGAAAAGCGCGAGATGATTGACCACTGGAAGGCCAAGGGTCTTGATTTCACACGCATTTTCCACAAGCCGGAGGCGCCCGAGGAGAAGACACGCTGGACCGAACGGCAGAACCACCCGATCGTCGATATTCTCGACCGCAAGCTGATCGAGCAGGCGAAGACCGCGCTCGAAAGCAGGATTCCGGTCAAGATCGAGATGGGTATCAAGAATGTCGATCGTTCCGCCGGCGCGATGCTGTCGGGTGAAGTCGCCAAGCGTTACCGCCATAAAGGCCTGAAAGAGGACACAATTTCCGTCAAGTTCACCGGAACTGCTGGGCAATCCTTCGGGGCGTTCCTTGCGCGCGGCATTTCGTTCGAACTGATCGGCGACGGCAACGATTATGTCGGCAAGGGTCTTTGCKGCGGCCGCATCGTCATTCGTCCGCCGGAGAACACGAAAATCGTGCCGGAAGACTCGATCATTGTCGGCAATACCGTGCTTTACGGCGCTATCGAGGGCGAGGCCTATTTCCGCGGCGTGGCCGGCGAGCGTTTCGCTGTCCGCAACTCGGGCGCCATCGCAGTCGTCGAAGGTACAGGCGATCATGGCTGCGAATACATGACCGGCGGCGTTGTCGTCGTTATCGGCCAGACTGGGCGCAACTTTGCGGCAGGCATGTCGGGCGGTGTTGCCTATGTGCTTGATGAAGCAGGCGATTTTGCTCAGCGCTGCAACATGGCGATGGTCGAACTGGAGCCGGTTCCGGAGGAGGACGACATCCTCGAGAAGCTGCATCATCACGGCGGCGATCTCATGCACAAGGGACGCGTCGACGTTTCGGGCAATATGACCCGTCACGATGAAGAGCGTCTGGTGCAGCTGATCTCGAACCACATGCACTATACGGGTTCGGGCCGCGCCAAGGAAATTCTCGACAACTGGGAAACCTTCCGGCCGAAATTCGTGAAAGTCATGCCGGTCGAATATCGCCGCGCGCTCGAAGACATGGAGCGTATGCGGATGGGTGTCGCAGCCGAATAATATCAATGCTTTACGCTTAGAGCGGTGCCGCGGCGACGCTCAGCATGGGAACAGTTTTATGGGTAAGGTTACAGGTTTTCTCGAGATCGACCGGCAGGTCGGCAAGTATCAGCCCGCGTCGGATCGCATACGGCACTTCAGGGAATTCACCATTCCCATGTCGGATGGCGAGGTCAAAAAGCAGGCTGCACGCTGCATGGATTGCGGGATTCCGTTTTGCCATGGGCCTACGGGCTGCCCGATCCACAATCAGATTCCGGACTGGAATGATCTCGTCTACAACGACAATTGGGATGAGGCGATCAGAAACCTGCATTCCACCAATAATTTCCCGGAATTTACCGGCAGAATCTGTCCGGCGCCATGTGAAGAGGCCTGTACGCTCAACCTCGAAG
>NZ_JBFUMG010000422.1:0-3935 GCF_054049495.1 Phyllobacterium sp. P5_D12
GACAATGCCTTGCTCATTTCCAAGGACACGGGCCGCGAGGACAAACTCATCGAAGCTGCAAAAGCAGAAGGTACGCTGACGCTCTATACATCAATTGCTCAGAACGATCTCCAGCCACTGATCAGCCCCTTCGAGGAGAAATATGGCATCAAGGTCGTTCCTTGGCGTGCGAGCGGCGACACGGTGTTGCAGCGTGTCATCCAGGAACAGAAGGCCGGCCGCAATACAGTTGATTCAGTTCACATCAGCGCGCCGGAAATGGAAGCGCTACACCGTGAAGGCATGTTCCAGCCAGTCGAATCTCCCTATTTTGCCGATCTGTTACCGGGGACGGTACCTGAGCACAAGGAGTGGGTGAGCACGCTGCTGTCTGTGTTCGTACAGGGTTACAATACCAACCTCGTCAAGAAGGAAGAACTTCCAAAAACCTATGAAGATCTTCTCGACCCGAAGTGGAAGGGCAAGCTCGGCTTCGAAGTGGAAGACATCGACTGGTTCACGACAGTCGTTCAGAATATGGGCGAAGAAAAAGGCCTGAAATATTTTCGCGATCTTGTTGCCGGCAACGGCTTGTCAATTCGCAAGGGTCACTCGCTGTTGAACACACTTGTCGCAGCGGGCGAAGTGCCGATAGGACTTACCCTCTATAATTATATGCCTGAACAGGCAAAGAAAGAGGGAGCTCCCATCGACTGGTTTGCACTTGAGCCTGCCATCGCACGTGCAAACGGAATCGGAGTCATCAAGACCGCACCTCACCCCAACGCAGCCGCACTCTTTGAAGACTATATGCTGACGGAGGGTCAGCCCATTCTGAAGCAATTGAACTACGTCCCCACCTCGACGAAAGTTGAATCACCTTTGAAAGGTATTGCGCTCAAGATTGCCGATCCGGCGGAGAAACTCGACAACTCAAAGAAGTGGGAACCGCTTTACCAGAAGATCGTGGTCCGCGGCGAGGCAGACTGATAAAAATTGGCCGCTTTCGACTATTCGGGGGCGGCCGAAGATTGCCCTGCACTGCCGCAGCGGCCAATCACCGTGGCGTGTGGTCCTATGCGATCAGCGAGCGTATCGACCAGCATATCGATAAAATCGCGTAGCGCGCCTTCTTGCTGAATCGCCATACGATTTGGCGATTCAGCAAGATACAGCGTCCGGACCAACTCCGGTCCTTCGATCGTGTGTGCCTCGATCGCACCCCTTGCGATTTCCTCGGCAGCCACGCCGTACGGAACTATGCTAGTCGCGACACCCCGTTCAACCAGCGTTTTGATCGTCTCGAGCGACTGGATGGTGAAGCGCACATTGACGGGTACCGTTGATACCTTTGCTGCCCTGTGAACGGCACGCCAAACATTGTCACGGTCGCTCGGAAGTGCCAAATTCGAAGCCACAGCATCTTTGAACTTCACTCCTCCACGCGGGAAAGCGCTGCCGGGCGCAGTGATGAAAAATAGATCTTCCTTCATCAGGGCGGTCCGCATCGAGGTGATGCTTTCGGTGACATCATAAGCAAGCGCAAGATCAATCTCATCCCGCAGCAGGAGGTCGACAAGCACAAAACTCAATTCCTCGACCAGCCTTACCGATACCCCCGGGAGTTCAGACATGGCCGAGACAAGGAAGTCAGCTCCCACAAGCCGCATGATGCTAGGCGTGACGCCGATAGAGATATTTTCCAGAGCCGACATGCGAAACGCGGACACATCCCTCTTGGCTTCTTCCACCAGGCGCATGATTGCAACGCCGCGATCGAACAGCAGGCGACCCGCCTCGGTCGTGGTTATCCCGCGCGAATGCCGCACGAGAAGCTCAACACCGAGCATGGTCTCGAGATTGCGTATCTGCAGACCAAGCGCGGTTTGAGAGACATTCAGCCGTTCAGCAGCTTTCGTCATATTGCCGGTTTCAACCGACTTGATGAAATTACTGAGCTGTTTCAGATTGATAGCGTCACCTCATTCAAATTTCTTTAAGCCGCCAAGCCGCGCTTTGCCTTTCGCGCGAGATAGTCGAAATTCACTATATATTGCTCTTGCCGGTCCAGAGTACGGCACAATCTCTCGACGTCGTCTTTATCGAATTCTACGAGATCTCCTCCCAGAGACTGCAAAATGACCTGATCCTCACATGCGTTCTCAAGCATTATCGTACGAACCACCGCTTCTTCAATAGAATTTCCGGCCACTGCGACGCCATGGCCCCGCATCAGCACCGCCTTGTAGTTCCCCAAGGCCTCGGCGACACCCCGGCCGGTCTCCTGGCTCCGTATCAAATTTATTGTGTCTTCATAGTAGCCGACACCGTCAAAGCTCGCACTTGGCTGCGAGCACGCCCGCCATGGCCTGCGCGTTGAGGATAAGGCAACGGCATATTTCGGATGTGYGTGAATGACCGAATTGAGGTCGGGGCGGATTTTGAAGATTTCCGAATGGATAAATACTTCGCTATGCCGCTTCCCGCCGCCGCCGATTTTCTCACCCTCAAGGTTGCAGATAACGATGTTTTCCATCGTTATCTCTTCAAACCCCAAGCTGTGCGGCTTCATGAAGAATATCGAAGGATCCGATGGATCGCGCACGGAGACATGACCACGTGTAAAATCACCGAGGTTGTGCGCGTCAAGGACGAGGCCTGCCTCGATCAGTCGTTGCTTCAGGTGGTCTGACATCTAGTATCCTCCGTTTTAGGTTGTGTGTGAGTTCCGGGCCTCTACCAGTGTTTCCGGTAGCAGGATGGTGTGCAACTGATAGAGGTACCTGTTAAAGGGCCAGGGTCAGACGCGGCGTCTTGGAGCCGGAGCAACAAATCATCATGCCGCCTTCAGCTTTTTCTTCGTCCGAGAGAAACATGTCCCGATGATCGGGCTCGCCCTCGACCACCTGCACTTGGCAGGCGCCGCAGATGCCTTGCTCGCACGAAAAATCCACATCCAGCCCGGCATCGCGCAGCACCTCAAGGATCGATTTTCCCTCAGGGATCGAAAATTCCCGACCGGATTTCTCGAGCATGACGACAAAGCCCCCCTCGCGTGAGACTTCTTCGACGGGAGCAAACCGCTCCAAATGAACATGACCGGGATCAAGGTCTCTTGTATTCGCCTCAAAAGCATCCAGCATAGGCGCGGGGCCACAACAATAGAGATGCGAACTGGCAGGTGCGTGATCGATGATAGCGCCAAGATCAAGAACGTTTCCTGCTTCGGTATCGATATGGATACGTGCCTCGGACAGTTTTTCGAGTTTCTCCAGAAAAGCAACGTCGCGTCGGTCCCGGCACGCATAATGCAATTCGAAACTACGGCCGAGTTCCTTCAATCGCTGCGCCATGCACCAGATGGGGGTAATACCGATTCCCCCGGCGATGAGGATGGTATGATCAGCAGCTTCCACCAACCGAAAATTGTTGCGTGGTACGCCAACCGTTAGAACCGATCCAACCTTGACCGTATCATGAAGACAAGCGGAGCCGCCGCGACCGGCGGCGTCCCGTTTGACGCCAATCGTATAGCGATTGCCTGCACCCGAATGCACGAGCGAATAGGGACGGATCATCCCATTCGGCAAATGGATGTCGATATGCGCTCCGGGTCCGGCCGCAGGGATAGCCTCGCCAGCAATGGGTTCGAATTCATAGAGATTTGTCTCATGCGCCAGATACTGAATCCCGGTCAGACGCATTGTGATCGTTTTGGTGGGAACGGCTTCCAATTTCTTCTCCCTTATCCCGACGGCGGTCCTCCCCCCTTCCGTCGTTGGCGGCCAAATCGAGGCGTCAGCCGTCAGACCGTCGCAGATTGATTTCATCAAGACGCGGCAGGCGCGGTTTCAGCGCCTCTGCGGATTCTTTCAGTAACTTGCGAGCTGAGTTGATACGCTCGTCGGAGAAGCGGCTTATCAGTCCAGACACGGACAAGGATCCTATCAATTCGC
>NZ_JBFUMG010000423.1:0-3922 GCF_054049495.1 Phyllobacterium sp. P5_D12
ACGGGCGGCGGAGCGGTTCGGTTTCAAGTTCGCAGGCACTGTCCGTCAGCACATGGTGCAGAAAGGCAAGACCCGCGACCCGGCGTGGTATTCGGTCATCGATAGTGAATGGCCCGCGCTGAAGGCTGCTTACGAGGCCTGGCTTTCGCCGGATAATTTCGATGCCAATGGCAAACAGATCAAGCGGCTGGAAGAGTTTCGTGTTGGGTGATGTTTTGGTGGCGCGGGTTATCTCTCCCCTTGTGGGAGAGAAATCGCAAGAGGGGATTTTGCTTATGCGCTCCAAATCCCCTCTCTTGGGTTTTCTAAGGATTTAGCGAAGAGGCTAAATCCAAGAAAACCCTTTCTCCCCCACAAGGGGGGAGATAAACGTGGCGCACTTGCATAAAACCGCCACGCGGTTACAAACGCGCTGAGATGCATTGAATGAAAGCAACAGCGTGACCGATCCGAAAACCCGTAATGCGGCCATTGCCGCCGCCTGTATCATGCTTGGCTTTGGCTTCGTCGCCTATTGGATGCCGACGCTGATGCTGGCGCTCGGCGAACGATCAACGCTGGCGGCAGGCGTTTTTGCCGTGGTCTTTGTTGCGGGTTTCTTTTTCGTTTTCTGGCTGCGCGCCAGAAAACAGCATGAGAATGACCAGCCTTAATATTGCAGCGAGGCGGTCAGCAGCAAGACGCCAAAGAGCACGATGAATAGTGCGCCGCCGATCTCTATGATGTTTTGAACGCGGACTGAAAGCGCGGAAGCGCCGGAAACGCGCAGCGCGACATTCTTTGCGGTCACAGCCAACGTTGCCAATATGGCGACGGTAATGAACGTGCCGAGCGCCATGGCGAAGACCGAGAGAACGCCGCCGAGGACGAGGCCATTCAGCAGCGAGAAGGTCAGGACGATCAGTGCGCCGGAGCAGGGGCGAAGGCCAACAGCGATAATTGCCGACCATGCGGTTTTCCAGTTGAAATTACCGGCGATCATCGCCGGGTCCGGCGCATGGGAATGGCCGCAGGTTTCGCAGACTTCACCCGCCGCGTGATTGTGATGATGGCCGTGGTCATGGTGATCATGGCTGTGGGCGCCGTGCGCATGACCGTGATCGTGATGGTCGTGATGGTCGTGGTCATGATGGTGATCGTGACCCGCCACGATCTTTTCGGGCATCAGGTGCGCGACACGGGGGCGGAAAAGCACCGGCACCTTGCGCCATAGCAGCGAAAGGCCAAAGGCGATGATCAGAATGAAGCTCGCCATTTCCATATAATGCGTGGCATCGTCCATCGAGACAGTCGTGCCGCGTAGCACGAGGAAGGTGAGGCCGATGACGAAGATCGCGGTGAAAGCCTGCAGCATCGACGAGGCGAAAGAGAGGACGATCCCACGCTTCAGCGTCGTTTCATTGGCCAGCATATAGGACGAGATTACCGCCTTGCCATGGCCAGGGCCGACAGCATGGAGAATACCGTAAAGGAATGACAAGCCAACAAGGATCGACGCCTGCCATGGGTCTTCGCGCATGCCTTTGAGTGCATGCGTCATGGCGAGATAGAAACTGCGCTGCTGCATGTTAATCCAGAGGATGATTTCCGCGAATGGCCCTGTCGGTTGCATGGCAACCTCGTTCATACCGATGCCAAGCGAAGTTTTCTGCGCCAGCGCATGGCCACTGAACAACAATGCGAGGACAAGTGCTCCGAACAGGGTTTTTTTCCGCATGTTATCTTCGTCCTAACTCTTCGCCGGGCATTCGATTTCAAGCCGCGTCGCGAATATCTTCGACATGTTGGTGCCGGTGGGATCGTTGAAAAAACTATCGGTCAGCGTTGCCTGGTTTTGGGCGATCGCCTGATCTGGATCGGGGCGCACAACCTTCTGGGTGCAGCCTTCCGGGACGCTGGTAACGTGGATGTCGCTATCATTCACATAATCGATTGCGGTGTAGAATGTAGGGTCATAGACGCCGAAACTTGTCTTCTTGCCGAGCTTCAGCGGCTGTTTCGGCTTACTTTCGAAGATGATCAGCAATTGGTTGTTCTGGAAATCGGCGATCAGACGTTCGGGCGCTGCCATGATGATGGTCTTGCCATTGAGCTGCACGGTCTGGAAGTAATCGAACTCGGAGACCGACTCATTGATCGTGCTGGCCAGATCGGCGAGTTCCTTGTCATCCAGTTTCAGATCGCCGTTCTTGTCGAATTCGACGAGGACAGTGCTGGAGAACAAATCGTCGAAACGCCAGACATGACCGAGCTTCTCGACGGTGCCGTCTGGCTTGATGGTGATATCCAGACGCGCTTCGGCAAAGACATGCGGGTGCACGTAGGCCGGCGTGGCGAAGGTCAATCCCGCCGCCAGTGCGCCGATGAAAACCCCGAATCGTTGGTGCATGGAGTTGCCCTTAATGGTTGGCGCAGAGGACTATGCGAAATTGGCGAAATTGGGACGATATATTATTACAGTATGATCGCGTTTAGACGCGGCGATTGTCCTTAAACCATTTTGTAAGGTAGTCGACCAGCACTCTTACCTTTGCCGGCAGGTAACGACGATGCGGGTAGACCGCATAAATTCCGGCGTCATGCATGACAAATTCTTCAAGCACCGCGACAAGTCTGCCGCTTTCGATATCCGGCTGCGCAATGAAATCAGGCAGCAGGGCAAAGCCCAACCCGGCGAGCGCCGCGCGGCGGGTTGCGAGCGGGCTGTTGATTTCCATGGGACCGGATAGCTGGACGGAAATCGACGGCCCATTCTCTTTCTGGAACTGCCAGGTATTGCGGGAGCGATTGTTGGTATCCACGATACATGGCAGGGAGGACAACTGCTCCGGCCGTTCAGGTTTTCCAACGCGTTCGATCAATTCACGCGTGCCGCAGGCGATGACCCGAAAGGGGGCGAGGCGCTTGGCAATGAGGGACGAGTCCTGCATGCGGGTGATGCGTATGGCGAGGTCGAAACCTTCCTCGACGAGGTCGACAAAGCGGTCGTCCAGCCGCACATCGAGAATGATATCGGGCTGCTCGGCGCAGAAATCGATGAGGCATTGGCCGATGTCCGCATCAGCAAAGGATCGCGAGGCCGAGATCTTGATGCGGCCTTTGATATCGCTGCTCGATTCGCGCACCGTTTCCTGCAGGCTCTCGACCTCACGCAGAATTTCACTGGCGCGCTGATAGTAAGTGTGGCCCGCTTCGGTCAGGGAAAACTGCCTCGTGGTGCGGTTGAGGAGCAGCGCGCCGAGTTCATCTTCCAGTTCGCGCACATATTTGGACAGGAGAGCCTTGGACCGCCCGATCTTCCGCGCTGCGGCGGAAAAACCCTCCGCTTCGACGACGTCGATAAAAGCGCGCATGCGGGTGAGCGTGTCCATCAGGTTCTTTCGGTACTGCTAAGAATGGCGCGGCCAAGCTTGATCAGGGCACGGTCGCTGCCTTTCGGCCCAATCAGCGAAATGCCGAAGGGTGCGCCATTTACTTCGCCGAGCGGCAGGGTGATCTGGGGGAAACCGGAAAGGCCGGAAAGACAGAACAGCCGCACGCAGCGCTCGCGATAGGCCTGGCTATCCTCGAAAGACGTGCTGACGAGCGGCGCTGCACCCGGGACCGTCGGCAGGACCATGATGCCGTCATCCTTCAAAAGGTCGGCCAACTCGCTGCGGAACAGATYGCGGCGTATCATTTGCCGCCGGTAGGTTTCAAGATCGATGGTCGAGCCATAATCGAAACGTTCCTTGACGGCAGGACCGAGATTGCGCTCTTTCGCCGAAATCCATGCACCGTGTTCGCTCCACGCTTCAAACGCCTGGACCTGGCGCAAACACAAATAGAGATCGTCCATGGATGCGGTCGGCTGACGCGCCGAGCGAGCATGGCCGAGATGGCCGCTGACGATCGCATACATGTTCCGGTAGGCCGTATCTTC
>NZ_JBFUMG010000424.1:0-3905 GCF_054049495.1 Phyllobacterium sp. P5_D12
ATCGATGACCGAATACCACGCCGTGTCGCGGTTCTTGCCTTTCTGCACCATGTGCTGACGGAAAATGCCTTCGAACTTGAAACCGAACCGCTCCGCCGCCCGTTTCGACGGCTCATTGGCATTGTTGCATTTCCATTCGTAACGCCGGTATCCGAGTTCAAAGGCATATTTCATGAACAGGTACTGCGCTTCCGTCGCTGCTGCTTTTCGCGAAATCAGCGGTCCCCAATAGATATTGCCGATCTCGATCACACCGAATGCCGGGTCGATACGCATCAGCGTCTGACGTCCCGCGACCTTGCCGCTCGCCTTGTCGATCACCGCGAAGAACAGCGGGTCCTTGCTCGCTTCGACCTTCTCCAGCCACGCCCCGAATGCTTCGCGATCCTCCGCCGGATTTTCGAACAGGAACCTGAACCGGTCGCCCGCGTCTGCAACCGACGATGCCTCGTAGAGCCCGTCGCCATGTTTGGCGGCATCGAGCGGCTCCAGCCGCACGTAGCGGCCCTCGAGCGGTTCGCGGGCCGGGAGTGGGCGTGGCGTCCAGTCTTTCAGATCGGTCATGGTGAAATCTGCTCGCTGAAATTGAGAGTATTTGACTTGTTATGCCACTCCGCACACAAAGCAGAAGTTGAAAATTGTATGTGAGACTATACGTCACAACGGGAAAAAGCCCGCAAATACTGGGGTTTTCAAGGGTCCGGCTTGTCAGTGCGAGAGATAGTTATCAGATTGGTAACAGGGTAACTAATTGACCCTACCAATATGTCGCACCCTTAGGCAACACGCTTTCGCGTCTGTTGGGCCTCTTCCCACGCCTCTATTTCCGAGACCTTCCACATGGGGAAGCCGGTCGGGCCGGTTAAATAACGAGGCTCGGGGAAGCTTAACGCCGGGTTGTCCCGGAGGCGTTTCAGGTAAGCGCGGTTCGAGGTCTTCTTACCCCAGCGGATTAGCAATTGACCTCCGCTGATATACTCGGCGTCGGGCAATGCCTTATAGATCGCATTCCAATGGAATAATTGTGCCTGCATTCTCGATTTCTCCTCACTCAGTAACGGGCCGCAACCTTGGCATTTACTGAAGAGATGGTGCAATGTGTGGGAATTGCAAATCCGGGCCGCTGGATGCGTTTAAACGCGAAAGCAGGGGACCCTTCAGCGTGGGCCGTAAAATATCAGCACCCACAGAATGAACGTCGGAAGCAGAATGTTGAACGCTCCGAAGGACATCCCAAACCAATAACGCTTCGGCTGTGTTGTCCGGCTCCACTCGGTGCCACGAGCAGGCCAAATGCCGGTGTGCCACGCTTTCGCCAATACCGGAGCGAAGGCGTAGACCGCAAAAGCGAAATAGCAGACCGTAAAGAGCGTCACGAGCATTTCTGTCCCCCACGAGATGCCACCGGCTAATTAAACGCAAAAGCGATACGATGCGAAGAGCTATTTGGTTCCGACCAGCATGACCGTGGCCGTGCCGCCAGCGACAACCGCCCTGACAAAGATCGTATGCTCAAGCACCACGGCGGCGGTATTGGTGCCGGTTGCAAGAGAGATGGCCGTATTCGGAGCGGCTGTGGACGCGTCTTTGAGGCCTATCCAGTTCGTGCCGTCCATAGAGCCCTCTAGGGTGACGGTTCCGGTGCCAGCGAGGCGCTGGACGGTCTTGTCCGGATATTCACTGACGTTGGCGGCTAGGCCGTTTCCGGTCTCCGCCGTCCATGTAACGGTGATGGTGTCTTGGCTATCCCAGACTTGGGGTGTTACGGGCATGATTTTAATCCTCTTCGTTGTCGTTAGCGGGGGCTAGGAGCTTCCCGGCGAGAAGTTCGCAAAAGTCTTCAAGGTCCGCTTCGTCAAAATCTTCGATTAGCGTCTTGAGCTCGTCGGCGAGTTCTTCCTCGTCGTCGTCGGCGTTTTGAACGAGCTTCTTTATCTGTTTTTCAATGCTGGCCATGCTGGTGATCCTCTTCGTAATTGTCGGGCGCGTAATCCCTAAGCAAGCCTTTTTCGACTTCGCTTAGCCAAACCTCGCCGTGAGCGTTTTTCATCCTCAGGGCACTCTCATAGGCGGCTCGCCGTCCGATATAGGCTTTGCCCTTCTGTGGCGATTTTCTGGGTTTCCACGTCATGTCGCGACCCTACTCAGCATGTCAGCAGCGCCTTCTATCAACAGCGCCCGGCCTGAATTGACGCCACGCTTGGCCTTCCGGTCGAGTTGCTCGCGCCTAACCGTTTCGGTCTGAAGGGCCAGTTCGTAATCTTCATACCGGGCATGAGCGCTGCCTTCGGCCTCAATGCGGCTAATTACGGATTTATCAACGGGTGGATCGAGCAAAGCGGACACGTCAGACTGACTAAACGAAAGTCTTTCCCTGAGGGCCTTCAGTGCCCTGCCTTGGTCCGGACGTGCCACAGTGTCACCCGGTTTGAGCGTGCCGGTCGGCTGGCGAAGCAAAGCGCCAAGGGATATTCCGCGTGCAGCAAGCGCCGCCACGGTCTGTTCTTCGATAGCCTTTTGGAACGCGTCCATCTCTTCGGCAAGCTCTTGATCCTTCCGGGATAGCTCACCCTCAAGTTCTGCGATCCGGGCCTCTAGGCTTTCGATTGGCGCGAGGACGGCAGTCAGGGAGGCGAGATTTGGCACCCCGCCTGCTTCCGAAGCTATGACCAAGTTCAAACCCTTGCCTATGGCCTCGCGAGCCTTCGAAAGAGCCAGACTTGGTTTTGCGCTAAGCACATACGGATTGGCGATGATCAAAGTCGTGCCGGGGCTGGTGACTTCTAGAAGGTGGTCGATGAGATTGTCATTGGACGACAGAGGCTCGTTGTGCCAACGGTCGATTATGTGCCCGTAAAGCTGGGCCGCAAGCCGGAGCGTCTTACTCTGATTTTCCATCTCGTGGGCCGCTGAACTACGTGTGTATGCGATTGCCATAATGGTTATTTCCTTGTGATTGGTGGCACCGACGACCTTGGGGCTGGATTAGATATGAAGCCTTCGGATCGTCAGTGCCGGTAAGCGCTCAAGGGCGGAGAACAGAGAGTAACCCGAGCGCTATGGTTGATATTCTATCGGTCCCAGCCGGATCGTTTCTGGAGATCGCGTAGGACTGAGCCCACGCTGTCAGCCGATGTGTCTTCGACGTTTTGCCTGCGAACGCCTCCGGCATAGCCAGAACCTATGCTCGTGCTACGGCTGTCGTCATCGACATAGCCATTGCTACGGCTTTCCCACTCGCCAGAGCGAAGTCCGGGCGCTTGCTGCTCCTCTGCGATGGCCTGCAATATGGCGTCGCGCTGGCTGTCGTCTTTGGCGAGGCGTGCAAGCTCGCGTTTCGACAGGCCCGAATTGCGCGTCAGGCGCTGGAACGCTGCGCCAGCCTCGGCTTTTTCAGCTGCAAGTTCCGGGTAGTGAAGGGCGTAGGCGGGGAAAAGGTCAGCTGCCGCTTCGACTAGAGCCCTTTGTTCTCTATCTGCCCTTTGGAAGTCCATGCCGTCTCTTTGAACACCGTCAGTGTCAAAGCCGCCGTATACCTCCTTTTCAGCCAATTCATGAAGTATCTGTTTCTCGCTACGGCTAAGTCCTTCATTTGGCAAAGTACCGGGATTGGGATTTAAAGGATCGCCCGGCCCTCTCAAGCCAAGAAAGTCTGCGGCAAAGTCCCGCTCTTCTTTGCTGTCACTTAGCCACCATGTGGTTTTGTCACTGGGATCATACTGAAGCTGGCCGCCACTGAGCGAACCAGCCGGTAAGTCTCGGATTACTGCTTCACGGTCCTCAAGCTCTGCTTGGCGGCGATCATTTGGGCGCTCATGGCGCGTATTCTCCAAGCTAGTCCATGGATCGTTGTAATCGACTTTGTCGCGCATAGGATTGCCTTCATAAGTTGTAGGATATCCTAC
>NZ_JBFUMG010000425.1:0-3902 GCF_054049495.1 Phyllobacterium sp. P5_D12
CAACCAAAGAGACGGGGGACTTATGTCCGGACTGGTTTTGAACAATGTCACCAAGCAATTCGGCGCATTCACCGCGGTCGACAATGTGCATCTGTCGGTGCCGCACGGTACCTTTGTTTGCCTGCTTGGACCATCCGGTTGCGGCAAGACCACGCTGTTGCGCATGATCGCCGGACTGGAAGACCCAACGAATGGCACTATCGTGCTCGACGGAGCCGATATTACGGACGTCCCGACGCACAAGCGGAATCTTGGAATGGTGTTTCAATCGCTGGCGCTGTTTCCGCATCTCAGTGTCGGCGAGAACATCGCTTATCCGCTGCGCATTCGCGGAGCATCCCGCGAAGAGCAGAAAAAACGCGTCGACGAATTGCTCACCCTCATCCATTTGTCCGGTTATGGCGACCGGCCGGTGTCGAAGTTATCCGGTGGCCAACGTCAACGCGTTGCTATTGCCCGGGCTCTGGCGCTGTCGCCGAAGATCTTCCTGCTCGACGAGCCGCTCTCTGCGCTGGACGCAAAGTTGCGCGAAGCCATGCAAGTGGAACTACGGCAGCTTCAGCAAAAGCTGGGGATCACGACCATCGTCGTGACCCATGATCAGCGCGAGGCGATGACCATGGCAGATGCGGTCGTGGTCATGAATGGCGGGCATATCAGGCAAGCGGCCTCACCGATCGAAATTTACCGCAAGCCTGCCGATACATTCGTTGCGGATTTCATCGGCTCGACAAATCTGATCGAAACTCAAGTCGACAGTTCCGGTGCGGCGACCATATTCGGCCATCGGGTTCAAGGCATTGCCATGCCCGCCGGCGCACAGAAGGCCACGATTTCGGTGCGTCCCGAAGACGTCCACCTGACAGCACCTGGCAACGGCGCGATCGATGGAACGGTCACGTTCGTCCGCGATCTCGGCGGCACAATCGAAACCTTTGTCGAAGCGGGCGGCCAGCAGATCATTGCCGTATCAACCCCACGCGAACGGCCCGAGGTTACTGCGGGCCAGGCAGTAGGTATCGTTCTGTCCCCCGATGTCTGCGTGGTGCTGAAGCAATGAAGCGCGAAACACCTCAATCCATCGCCGATTATGGGCCCCTGTTCTTTCCTGCCGGCATGCTGCTCATTCTCTTCGTTGTGCCTTTTGGCACGATGATTGCCGTCAGCTTCTTTCAGAGGCAGGAAGGCGGCTTCTACACGCCGGCATTCGTCTTCTCCAACTATGAGCGCTTCCTCACCGCGTTCTTCGGGGGCGTACTCGGCTTTTCACTGATGCTTGCAGTGACCGTCGCGATCTGCTGCGTCGTGCTGGCACTGCCCTTCACTTACCTGCTTTCGCGGCTGACACGGCGCTTGCAGGTGATCTGGCTTGTTGGACTTMTCTCCGTGCTTTCGCTGTCGGAGGTGATTATCGGGTTTGCCTGGTCAACGTTGCTCTCGCGCACGGCGGGCCTCAGCAATTTGCTCGTAAGGATCGGGCTTCTTGAGCAGCCCGTCGCGCTGTTCCCGAGTTTCGGCGCCGTGCTGACAGGTATGGTCTATCAAGCTTTGCCCTATACGATCCTCGTGCTCTACCCGGCCATCGTTCGCCTTGATCCAACCTTGATGGAAGCAGCACGAACGCTTGGTTCCTCGCCAATCCGCGCATTCTTCAATGTACTGGTGCCTGCCCTGCGCAATACCGTCATGGCAACTCTCATTATGGTGTTCATCTTCGCACTCGGTTCGTACCTGTTGCCGCAAATTCTGGGGCGTCCGCAACATTGGACGCTTTCGGTGCTCATCACCGATCAGGCAATCTATCAATCGAACATGCCTTTTGCGGCCGCCATGGCGGTATTTCTCGTGCTTGTGACACTCGGTCTTGTAGCGCTAACACTGCTTATCGGCCGTAAGGGGGAAAAAGCGTGATCAACTGGCTCAAGCGATTTTACTTCCTGCTCATTGGGCTTTTCCTCAGCTTGCCGCTGATCGTCGTGGCTGGCGTATCGGTCAATGCAAAGCAAACTCTGGCGTTCCCACCGCAAGGCTTTTCCCTCAGCTGGTATGGCGAGATCTTTACCAATCCCGAATGGCGTGCGGCCCTTGTCGCTTCGGTGATTCTGGCCACAACCTCCGCCGCCTTGGCCGTCCTGATTGCCCTCCCGCTGTCGTGGTTTCTTTGGCGTCGCATCGCGCCGTGGGCGAACATCTTCCAGGTGCTCGGCATCGCGCCATTCACCCTGCCTCCGGTTATCACGGCACTCGGGCTGCTGACCTTCTGGGCGACGACAGGTTTCTATGGTCAGCCTTGGACTGCGGTCATCGGCCACGCGATCTTTTTCGTTACTCTGCCATTGGTCACCTTGTCCCTCGGCTTCTCCGCTATCGACCGTTCGTTTGTCGAGGCCGCGGCCACGATGGGTGCTAATGACAGAACCATTTTCCGCACTGTCGTGCTGCCGCTGATCCTGCCCTATCTCGTATCAGGCTATGCTTTCGCCTTCGTGTTATCGCTCAACGAATATATCGTCGCGTACATGACTGTTGGCTTCACCCTGGAAACGCTGCCGATCAAGATCTTCAACGCGCTACGATACGGTTACACACCAACCATGGCTTCAGTGACTATCCTTTTCGTCTTCACCGCCGCTGTGATCTTCTCATTGGTTGCGAAGTTCGGCGATCTGCCCAAGCTGCTCGGTGCAATGGCATCGGATGAACCATGATACGTCTCGCAGCTCTGCAAATGCAATCGGTCTCCGGCAATGTTCGAGCCAATCTTGCACGCATAGAACGAGCGGCTGCTGAGGCGGCTCGAGGCCGTGCTGACCTTTTGATTACGCCAGAACTTTGCATCACGGGTTATGGCGCAGGAGATGCAATCGTCGCATTGGCTGAAACGGCGAACGGCGATCAGATCAAGTCATTGCAAGCCATTTCGTCGGCAAATAACATCGCCATCGTTGCGGGTTTTGCGGAGCGTGTTGGCGCGGACGTTTATAACAGTGCGGCATTTATCGATGGTCATGCCACACCTGCGATCTACCGCAAATCACATCTTTACGGCGACTATGAGCGATCACTCTTCAAGCCGGAAACGCCCGCTAGTTGTATTGTCGAATTGAGCGGTCTGAAGCTCGGCATGCTGATCTGCTACGATGTAGAATTCCCAGAGAACGTCCGCCGGCTCGCCCTTGCCGGTGTCGACGCCGTGCTTGTGCCGACAGCTCTCCCTGCCGGCCCATCTGGAACATTCATCGCCAATCACATGATCCAAACCCGCGCCTTCGAGAACCAAATCTTCGTCGCCTACATCAATCATGCCGGAGCTGACGAACGATTTACGTTTGCTGGAAACTCACGGATTGCCGCGCCCGATGGCAGCCTGATCGCGGCCTGTAGCGATGACGCGGAAAGTTTAATTTTTGCGGAGATCGATCCTGGCGCCTTCGCCATATCCATCACCGGCAATCCCTACCTCAAAGACCGGGGTTCAGCATGACCGAAATAATCGAAACTGATGTCCTTGTGATTGGCGCGGGCATCGCCGGTGTGGGTGTCGCAGCCGCATTGGCCGACACACATAGGGTCGTGATTCTTGAACGTGAAACCCAGCCTGGATATCACTCGACCGGTCGCTCTGCCGCCATCTTCCTTCCTAACTACGGCAATGATGTTATTCGTGGACTCAACCAAGCCAGCGCACCGCTTTTCCAACAGCGCGATGTCGGCCTTTTTCCAGCGCCGTTGCTGACCGGGCGCGGGTCTCTAACCGTCGCAGGCGACGATGGCGTTGAGGCTTGCGAAGACTTTGTCCGCAATGGCGTTGGAATAGAGGCGATTGATATCGATCGAGCCATTGACATGGTTCCGATCCTTAATCGCGATCATGTCAAGGCAGCGTGCTACCAGGCGGACGC